>CAIYQV010000046.1 GCA_903928365.1 uncultured Flavobacteriia bacterium | reverse complement strand
TTCAGGATCTCAGACATTAACGGCAGCAACGATCAACTATGGTTTTGATGGAGTACAAGACCAAAGTTACTCCTGGTCAGGAAGTTTAAATCAATGGCAAACGGCAACGGTTACCTTGCCAACTGTAATTTTGAATGCAGGTGCACACAGTTTTGCTGCTACGGTCTCTGCTCCAAATACCGGGCTGGATGAGAATAGTCTGAACGATGCAACAACTTCTACATTTACTGCCATTGTTAATGGCGAGACGGCTTCATTATCCATGGATCTGGATTGTTGGGGGAGCGAAACATCATGGGTCCTTGCAGATGATGTAACTGGAACTTCACTCTTTACCGGCAGTGGTTATGTAGATGCAACACCTGGTGTGATTACTCAGGATTTCTGTTTGAATGAGGGATGTTATGCATTTACATTGAATGATGCTTATGGTGATGGGCTGACAGGTTGTTCGGCGGCAAATGGAGGAAACGGAAATTATCAGATCACATGGAATGGAACAGTGATGGCCGAATTGCTGGATGCAGATGCCAATTTTGGTACGCAATACCAACAAATTTTCTGTATCTCACTCAATGGTCTGGAGGATTTGTTAGATCAGCTGATCGCAGTATATCCAAACCCCGCTGATGAACAGGTGATCATTTCTGGTCGTGGTTCGCTTGCAATTAATGAAGTGGCACTCACAGATTTGTCCGGTAAGGTATGTTTACTAAAACGGGGTCAGTCGGAGGACAAGCTCCAAATTGAATTATCAGGAATTGCTGCAGGTTATTATACGCTGCGCATCGAAACCTCTAGAGGGACTGTTTTCAAGGAAATGATCGTGAAGTAATCAATACTTTACGAATACATTCTTAGGTTCTGTAAAGAAACGCAACGCTTCCCATCCGCCTTCGCGTCCAACGCCCGATGCTTTAACACCGCCAAATGGTGTGCGCAGGTCACGCACCAGCCATGAATTGATCCATACGATTCCTGACTGGATTTTATCTGCCATTCGGTGCGCGCGTTGGAGGTCACTTGTCCACAAGGTGGCAGCCAGTCCATACATGGTTGAATTCGCCATCATAAGGACTTCCTCTTCAGTATCAAAAGGTGTGATGGTAACTACAGGACCAAAGATCTCCTCCTGATTCGTTCTACAATCGTAGGCCAGACCTTCAATCACGGTTGGACGAATATAATACCCTTCGGAATAGTCCCCCTCGAGTAATACGCGTTCTCCTCCTGTAAGGATCGTTCCACCTTCCTCTTTGGCAAGTTCAACGTATGAAAGTACTTTTTCCATGTGCGGTTTGGACACAACAGCTCCCAGGTTAGCTTCAGGATCTTCCGGATTGGACACCTTGGATTTGGCTATTTTCTCAACAAACACCGTTTTGAATTTGTCGTAGATGGCACGCTCAACGAAAATTCTCGAACCACACAAACAGATCTGTCCTTGATTAGCAAAGGAAGAGCGAATGGTTGTTTTGATCATCTCATCAAAATCACAGTCTGCGAAAATGATGTTAGGATTTTTGCCCCCGAGTTCCAACGAAAGCTTTTTGAACATAGGTGCTGCCGTTCTCGCAATATACTCACCGGTTTTGGTTCCACCTGTGAAAGAGATTGCCTTGATTTTCGGATGTTTCACAATAGCGTCACCCACTTTTCCGCCTAAACCGTGAAGGATGTTCAAAACACCGGCCGGCAAACCAGCTTCCTGCGCGACTTTTCCTAACAAATACGCCGTATAGGGAGTGATTTCAGAAGGTTTTGCGATCACACAATTTCCTGCGGCAAGCGCCGGAGCGATTTTCCATGAGAAAAGGTATAAAGGAAGGTTCCAGGGAGAGATGCACCCAACGATGCCCAAAGGTTTTCGTACAGTATAGTTGACTCCAAGGCCTTCCATGTAATGGGATTCAGAAGCAAAATGCTCGATCGCAGTAGCAAAAAAATGAAAATTGGAAATGGCTCTAGGAATATCTACGCTTGCCGCTAGGCTAATTGGTTTGCCATTGTCTCTGGATTCAGCGGCTACGAACTCATCCATTCTGGAACGGATTCCTTCAGACAATTTTACAAGAATTTCCCCTCGTTTTTCAGCCGACATTGCTGACCAAACAGGGAATGCTGTTTCAGCTGCTTTCACGGCCTGTTCTACATCCTTGTCATCAGAGTCAGGAATATGGCAATATACCTTACCGGTCGCAGGTTCATAATTATCAATATAAGAACCGCTGACAGGTGGACAGTAGGTCCCATCGATAAAGTTGCTTAGTTTTTCCATAGCCTCAGAGTTGCTGCGAAATTAAGACGAAATCAACGGATATGAAAGGAATCGTTGGAGATTACACAAATAGGTTAGATGTTACGCCCTTTTTTCAATCTTTTACCTATTGTCAAATGAAAGGCTACCCCGATCAATGCGCCCGTAGAATTCGCAAGCATATCCCAGGTAGATGGCTGCCTTCCGGGAACGAACCCCTGCAGAAATTCTAAAAACCCTCCATACCCACATACGGCAAGAAAGATGAACAGGATGGCGCGCCCGTTTTTGGCAAAAAACAGGGCATTAGCGGACAGAACAAAATAGGCGATAAAATGACCAAGTTTATCCTTTTTGATCTCCAAACCGGTTTCGGGAGGCAGTAAACTGAGTATGGTGATGGCGACAATCACAGTGACCAATGAAACCACAGGAAGGTATTTAAATAAAGCGTTCATCGGAACAATTCAGAGGCTATGTAGTCCGCCTTGAGTCGGCCTTCCAAAGTTAAAATATAATGTTCATTCTCGATGACCATCCAACCGTCTCGCATGAATTGTGCGACTTTATCTGAGAATGCTGCATCGGGTGTAAAAATCGAAAATAACTGTTGCTGATCCACCCCAATTGAGGTGCGAAGACCAGTCAGTAATAGTTCGTTCCATCGGTCCTTTGGTTCCAATATTTCGTTTTCAAACCATAGATTTCCTTCCATTTTCATGTAGGTGAAATTATTGGAAACGTTCCACCTGCGGGTCACACCGTCATACGAATGTGCCGAAGGACCAATTCCGAGATAATGAGACCCTTTCCAGTAATTTCCGTTGTGAATCGCATGCTTTCCGGGTTTGCCGAAATTAGAGATCTCATAGTGGTCATATCCCGCGCTCACCAAGCTATTCGAAAGAATTTCAAACTGTTCAGACTGTTGATCATCACCTGCGGGTTTCAGTTTTCCTTTTTCAACCAGTTGATGTAATACCGTCTTCTCCTCGATTGTCAGGCAATAGGCTGAGATGTGAGCAACATCCATGGCAATCACTTTTGAGATATGGTCCTGCCATTCATTCGTTGTGAGATTAGGTAATCCGTATATCAGATCAACGGAAATATTGTCAAATCCATGTTTTTGAACCAGGGGAACACACTGGAGTGCTTCCTCCACGGAGTGTGCACGGTTCATCCATTCCAGATCGCTGGATTTGAAGGATTGAAGACCAATTGACAGTCGTGTGATCCCTGCTTTTTTCCAGTTTTCAAGAGTTGAATCATTAATGTCATCCGGATTCGCTTCGAGTGTCACCTCCCGGACTCTTGAAAGGTCAGCACCCGTTTTCAGAATAGAGAATAAAGCGTCAAGCTCTTCCGAAGTAAGTAAACTCGGTGTGCCCCCTCCAAAATAGATGGTTTGTATCGGCTCTTTCAAAGTGGTGATTCGGTCAGTGATCTCCTTGCATAAGGTTTCGATCATTCTATTCCTATACTTACCAAAGGAGGTGGAAAAATGAAAATCGCAATAACTGCATTTTTTCTTGCAAAAAGGAATATGAAGGTAGATTCCGGACATCCAAACAAAATTAATGAATAATAAGAGGGGAAAAATCGACAAAATTTGGCCAATCATCGAAAACCGGCAGGAAGTGACGATTATTTTCTTATATTTCGATTAGATTAACTTAACAATGGATTTTCGGGCTAACAAAGACGCACTGAACAAAGAGTTGGAACATTTTATCTCCTTATTGGAAGAAATGTTGCCCCGCTATGCAGTGCTATTGCGAAAATCTGATATCAGTTCCGGTGAATTGAAAGAATTAGGTGAAATAGAACATTTTCTCATCGAGGTGAATGCAAAGATTTCCGTGATCAAAGGAAAATTGGAACAGGATTTATTTGGTCACTCACTGGACACCTATTACAAGTTAAAAACCAAGGCGAACAAAGGTGATGCTGTTTCGGCGGCCAAGCTCAAAATGATGAGAGAGATTTTTGAGGAATCGCTTGAGGGTGGCTCATTGGTAAACTGGAATTAATTCCTTGAAATTCTGCTATTTTTTGTACTTTTGAGGCCCTTCAATTTTGTTGAATTGCTGTCATGAAACTACCTGAAGAACCCCTTAATGAGGAAGCCCGTATCCGGGAACTTTTATCATTAAATATTCTTGATTCCGAAGCGGACGCGAACCTTGACATGATCACGGAACTGGCATCTTCCGTTTGCGGCACCCCCATTGCTCTAATCAGTTTAATAGACTCGGATCGTCAATGGTTTAAGTCCCGTGTAGGTTTGAGTGCAACGGAAACACCCAGAGATTATGCTTTTTGTGCACATGCCATCAATCAACCCGATGAGGTGTTTCTGGTGAAAGATTCAACGCAAGATGAACGATTTGTAGACAATCCACTGGTTACCGGCGAACCACACGTGATCTTTTATTGCGGGGTGCCTATTGTTACCGAAGCAGGCAATGCCATAGGAACCGTTTGTGCTATTGACAATCAGCCTCGTGAACTGAATGAATTTCAGATAAATTCATTGAAAATGCTGGCTCAAATGGCCGCAAAATTCATTCAGTCGAAGTATGAAACCGATTTCTTGTCCGACCAGCTTTCGGCAATGAACCGCACACTAGACAATTCCGGAGCGTTTTTTTTAAAAGTGAATAACGAGGGAAACTTGTTGGATTTTGGAGGTAAATGGAAAAAGATCTTACCTGAATTAACTGAAGGCCAATTTTTTGATGAACTTTTTGAAATCGACGGATATAACGGGTTTTCTGAATTGATTGAAGAACACAAAACACGGAAGTTTGTAAATTTTAAAGATAAAAAACAGCGAAGTTTTAAAGCCTCCATGCTAAGATTAAGCGGTCGTTTTATGTTAATGGCCCTGCCTGATATCTCATTGAATCAAAAGTTGAGTGATTACAATCTAACGATTGAGGATTTTCCTGAATACAAGGAATTAACCGACTTTATGTTCCTAAACGAAATTGGCAGAAAGGATCTTAAAGAGGTCGAACGAATGAATCTTCGAATTAGCAAGCAGAATTCAGAATTAAAAAAGGCCCTTCTCAATATTGAAAAACTCAGCAGTTTCCCAGATCAGAATCCGAATCCGGTAATACGAGTAGGTCGGGATATGCAAGTGATATATTTCAATCAGAGCTCAAAACACTTGTTGTCTTTGTTTGATATTAAAAATGATTTCAGTGGGTTCGATCATCTTTCGGATTTAGTTTCTCTTCTATTTGGTGGCTTCAAAGAAATGATTCAAGAAGAGGTTGTCTCCTTTCAAGGCCGCACGTTTGTTTTCTCTCTGGTGTATTATGCCGAACATGATTTCGTCAATATATATGGCTTTGAGATCACCAACTACACGAATAAAATTACAGAACAATCCAACGATCTGAAGGAACTGAATTTCAAACTGTCCACACAAGAGAATTTTCTTCAGAACATATTTGACATTCTTCCTGCTGACGTTGCTTTGTTCGATAAAGAAATGAGATTTCGCTTCATAAATAAATCGGCCGTAAAGGACGATGAGCGAAGGCAATGGATGATTGGTAAAACAGAGCGCGAATATGCCGAAATGAGAGGTGTGCCGGCTGAAAGAATTGACAAGAGAGAAGCCTTTTTTAAGAATATTATTCTATCGGGCAAATCGGAAGAATGGATAGAAGAAAGCGTGAATTCAGATGGTCAAACACGGTATTTTCTGCGCACACTCAATCCACCGGCACTGAATGACGAGTATAATGAGTTTGTCATCGCGTATGGATTGGATATTACCGAACAGATTGTTTCCAAAAAGAAACTCGAAGATCTTAATATGAATCTGGAAAAGATCATCGAAAAACAAACAAGAGAAAACATTGAATTGAATGCTACCATTTCCGAAACGGAAAAATTAGTAGCTATTGGAGAGTTGACGATGGGTATTGCACATGACTTGAACAGTCCGATCGCTTCGATACGCGTTGGTGCAGAAAGTATCCGTGAAACGCTTGAAGATTTGTTTCATGGCCTGATCCATGATTGTACGCGCGAGGAATTGGAATTTGCCTGTAATAATGCGATGGATGGCAAAGCCGTGCCATTTATGTCGGGTATTAAATCTGTCAAAGAACGTACTCAGATAGAGAGTTACCTGGTGAATGATCGCCATCTGACCAAAGAACTGGCGTCTAAACTGGCAGATGGATTCGTAAAGGCGAAAATCGAGCATCATGAGAAGTTGAAGATCGAAAAGGTTCTGAACAGCAGGCATCCCGAAGATTTCCTCAAATTGATGAAGAGTATTCATACCATTCGACAGATGGTGGATACGATCTTTCATGCCGCTAACCGATCCGCAGATGTGGTTTCTGATCTAAGAAAATTTACTAGGAGTGCAGTGCATCAGAGTAAAGAGTGTGTCAATATTAAAGACAGCGTAACAAACGTTTTGAGGGTGTTGAGCTCCAATCTTAAAGGTAATGTTGATATACACCTTGAGTTGGATGGTGAATGTTGCGTAACGGCGATTCCCAGAGATGTATTTCAGGTTTGGTCGAATGTTCTGAAAAATGCGTTTGAAGCAATTGGTGAAAAGCCTGGTGATATTTGGATTAGGTCCTTTGTTAGAGAAGGACGCACGATTGTTCAATTTGAAAACAATGGCCCGATGATACCACAGGATGTGCTTCCTGAAATCTTTAACAGGTTCAAGTCAACAAAAGGAGCCGATAATACCGGTTTTGGACTGAATATCGTGAAGCGTATACTTGAGACCAATCAATGGGATGTATCCATCACTTCTCAAACAGATGCTACCATTTTTGAATTTCTATTATAAATTTTTCTCAACACTAAACTTTTAGTCTGGTTATTTGTTTTGCAGACATGAATCTGTTTCCCAAGATAGCCCTGATCTGTGTTGATGATGATCCGAGCATTTTGCATGTGCTTCATTTTCAGCTACAGAAAATGATTGATACCAATGCTGTTCTCTGTGAGTTTTTTGAATCTCCTGAGGAAGCACTTTCCACTATGGCTTCTATTACCGAACAAAATATTGATATCATTTACATTCTCTCGGATTATCAAATGCCTAAAATGACGGGGGAAGAATTTCTTCGTGTGGCCAAGCGGCGTTATCCCAAAGTAACTTGTGTCATGTTATCCGGTCAGGCCGATGAAACTGCAGTTGAGAAATTGAAGTCAGAAGGATTGCTTGATATTTTCATAGCGAAACCTTGGTCGGAGGAAAAACTTTTTGACACAGTTAGAAATGTGCTGAAAGAATCTGAACTAAATCCATCATATTTGTTGCTGAAACAAAAATCAATGTGATGGAAAACCACGAAATAGATTACTACATTATCGGAGAAGAAATGCAATTGGTTGAGATTGAGCTTGACCCAAATGAGACCGCTATTGCCGAAGCAGGTTCCTTCATGTATATGGATGAAGGAATTCAGATGGAAACTATTTTTGGCGACGGGAGCAAGCAATCTTCAGGCGGTTTCATGAGTAAATTGTGGGGCGCAGGTAAAAGACTTCTAACGGGCGAGAGTCTGTTCATGACGGCTTATACGCATCAGGGTACCGGGAAGGCCAAAGTTGCATTTGCTTCACCCTATCCAGGTAAGATCATACCCGTTGATCTGTCAGCCTATGGAAACAAGATCGTTTGTCAGAAAGATGCCTTTTTGTGTGCCGCCAAAGGGGTCGCTGTTGGAATCGAATTGCAACGCAAGCTCGGTACAGGTCTGTTCGGCGGAGAAGGTTTCATCATGCAGAAACTGGAGGGTGACGGTATGGCCTTTTTTCATGCCGGAGGGCACGTGATGAAGCGCACTTTGAAGCCCGGTGAGATGCTGAAAGTGGATACAGGTTGTGTGGTCGCTTATACCCAAACGATTGATTATGATATTCAATTTATAGGCGGTATTAAAAACTCACTTTTCGGCGGAGAGGGATTGTTCTTTGCGACTTTGCAAGGTCCAGGAGAAGTGTGGTTACAGACTTTGCCTATTTCGAGATTGGCGTCTCGCATTTTGTCTTACGGTTCTGTAGGTGGTCGTAAGGAGGAAGGTGGAATCCTTGGTGGTTTCGGCAATCTGCTTGACGGCGACGGAATGTAATTTACATTCTGTTAAAGATCAATCGCTGCCCTGTAATCGATTCAATAGGTAGTTTTTCCCATTCTTCTTTCGTTGGACGAAGCGTGACAGATTTCATTTCGGTTGAAGCGTGTTCCAACTGCTCTGCAATCATCGGAAAAGTAGTTTCATCTTCATATGTAAAATGCCGAATATGAAGTTCAGAACCTTTAAACTCAAATATGCTGGGGGTATAATTTCCGTTTTCTGCGAAATTGAGAATATACGTTCGGTCGCTGATCTTCATGAGTACGTTTTCCGAGTCTTCATTTCCGATTAGTTGTTCTTTTTGCTTAATCGCAAAATGGTAATATTCTCCCTGTAATTCGCAAGGAATAGAATCATTGGGTTTTATGCCAAACAGCCATCCGTTCGAAACACGGTAAGTGGAGGATTCCCGTATGGTTTCTCTGGAAATACTGCTGAAGATGAGTGAAACAGCAAAAACTCCCTGCGCATTGAATTCATAGTCCATATCTGCCTGATCGCTGGAGTAAATACCGAAATACGGTTGAGCCACAGTGATTGCTTCCTGACCGGATGGAGGCAGAGGCACCGCAAAGTCATACGATACTTGTCCTTTAAGATTGTTTGAAAAACAAATAAAGAGAAGGATAAATAAGAATCGCTTAATTTGGAACAAACAGTGCCTAAGTGTCAAAAAATTCAAAATATTTTCTTATTTTAAGGTAATAGAATTGAAATGTATGGAAAAAAGATGGTTTGTCAAAGAGGGGGTGGAAAATGAAAGATGTGAAAGATTCAGACAGCAGATCAAAAGTGATCGTGTTTTGGCAACCCTTTTATTGCAGAGAGGAGTTGATTCGTTCGATATGGCGAATCATTTTTTCAATCCTGACCTGAATGAACTGCATGATCCGTTTCTCATGAAAGGAATGACGGAGGGTGTGGAACGTCTCTGTCAAGCACTGGCTAAAAAGGAGAAGATCCTGCTTTTCGGTGATTATGATGTGGATGGAACTACAGCTGTAGCCCTCATGTACTCTTATCTGAAAAATCATTCGGATCAAATTGACTTTTATATTCCGGACAGATACAAAGAAGGATACGGTTTGAGTAAGCAGGGAGTGTTGTTTGCTGAAGAACGTAAAGTGGATCTGATTATCTCTCTGGATTGTGGAATACGATCAGTAGAATGGATTGCCTTGGCTCGTTCTAAAGGGATAGATTTTATCGTTTGCGACCATCATGAGCCAGGAAACACTGTTCCCGAATGTATTGTACTTGATCCGAAACAGAAGGATTGCGCCTATCCTTACAAAGGATTGTCCGGATGTGGGGTTGGTTTTAAATTGCTTCAGGCTTTATGTATTAAAAATGACTGGGATGTCAAGCCATTGTATGCGCTACTTGACTTGGTGGCAATAAGTATTGGAGCCGACATTGTAGATATCACTGGAGAGAACCGTATTTTGGCTTTTCATGGACTGAGCCAATTAAATACGTCACCTCGACCTGCTTTCAGCGAGCTCTTATCACTCGCGGGTAAAGAACTTCCTGTCACCTTGAGTACGGTTGTGTTTACCATTGCACCTAGGATCAATGCAGCCGGACGTTTGCGTTCAGGAAGGTACGCGGTAGAGTTGATGATCTCCGATGATCAGAAGGAGATTGAACGAATTGCTAAAGAAATAAATGAGGATAATCAGCAGCGGCGGAATATTGATCAGGAGATTACTAAAGAAGCTATTGCGATGATCGAGGCAGATGAATCATTTGAGCATGCAAGAAGTTTGGTGCTTTACAACGAGCGATGGCATAAAGGTGTCGTTGGAATTGTTGCCTCACGACTGGTTGAGAAGTATTTTAAACCAACAATCGTACTGACGGAATCCAATGAAATGGCTACTGGTTCGGCAAGGACAGTGAATGATTTTGATATTCATGCTGCGATCTCTGAATGTGGTCATTTGCTCGAGCAATTCGGAGGACATTGCCATGCGGCAGGGTTGAGTCTGAAACCACAGCAAGTAACACAATTTAAAGATGTCTTCGAACAGACCGTTGTTTCGCAGATTCAACCAAATGATCTTACTCCTGAACTGCGCATTGACCTGGAGATCACATTCGAAGAAATATTCCGTCAGGGTGAGAATCGGTTCAGTATCCCACGATTAAAAAAGAACCTGCTTCGTTTTGAGCCACACGGCCCCGGGAATATGCAACCGGTTTTCCTGTCCAGAAATATTTATGCGATCGATACGCGAATACTGAAAGATAAACACTTGAAATTGACACTTATTGATCCGAATTCAGATACCGTTCTTCAGGCTATTGGATTTGACCTGGCTCACAAAGCAGATGAGGTGGCGGCTGGAATCCCCTTCGATGTGGCTTACACCCTTGAGGTGAATTCGTGGAATGGAAAACAAAGTTTGCAGCTGAACATAAGAGATTTGCGTTCCTCTGTTTGATTAACAGAATTAGTGAATAGCAACTAAAAAAGGGCGGAATAATCCGCCCCTCTGTTGGTTTAGGTAAAGGTGTATTACAGTTTATCCAAAGCCTGGCTGATGTCAGCTATCAGGTCATTGTAATGCTCCACTCCTACGGAAAGACGCACAAGTTTCTCAGTAATATGCATTACTTTCTTGTCCTCCATTGGAACGTCTGCATGAGTCATTGTTTGTGGGTGTTCTGCCAAACTTTCAGTTCCCCCTAATGAAACAGCCAATTTGATCAACTTGAGAGAGTCAAGAAAGCGGAATGCCTCTTCTTCGCCTCCTTTAATGTCGAATGAGATCATGGCGCCGGAGGATTTAAATTGTCGGGCATAGATCATACGTTCGTTTTCAGAACCATATTTTGGAATGAAACCCAGATAGTACACCTTTTCTACTTTGGGATGATTCTCAAGAAAACGTGCTACATGAGAAGCGTTAAGCGCTGCTTGCTCCATCCTGATCTTTAAAGTTTCCAGCGATCGCATAAGTAGCCAGCCTGTCCAAGGCCCGGCCATGTTGCCCAGAAATGTACGCAAGCCTTTTACTCTGGCCATGAGCGCTTTGGATCCGAGGCATGCACCCGCGATGACATCTGAATGTCCTCCAATATATTTAGTAGCCGAATAAAGAACTAAATCAGCACCATGTTTTAACGGATGTTGCCATACCGGCCCCATGTAGGTGTTATCGACAGAGAGAATAATCGGTTTCTCATCTGTACTGAAATGAGATTTAATGCGAGCACACATTTCGATATCTATCAGGGCATTGGTAGGATTGGCAGGTGTTTCGATATGGATCATTGTTAGCCTGTCCGCTTTCCCGGTTGCTTCTACCTTTTTCAGGATGTCTTCGTAGGTATCAGTCGCGTAGAAACCTACTGCTTCGATATGGAGTTTTTTCAAGAAGTGATTGATGAAATGATCCGTTCCTCCATAAACTGGTCTGCTGTACAAAAGGAGATCCCCCGGCGCCATAAACTCCATCATTGCTGTTGAAATGGCAGACATACCGCTTTCAAAAACGGCACAATCCTCAGCCTCATCCCACAAACAAAGCCTGTTTTCAAGGATTTCAAGATCAGGGTTGTTCAATCGACTGTAGATCAATCCGAGTTCCTCACCCGCATCTTTTTCGCGCAATCCATAGGCAAGTTCAAAGAAGCGCTTACCTTCTCGGGCCGTATTAAATACAAAGGTGGACGTTTGAAAAATAGGACATTTGATTGCTCCTTCAGAGAGAGACGGCTTGTATCCGTAACTCATCATTAAACTCTCGGGCTGCATTTGCTTGTAATCCATGGCGTAATTTTTTACAAAAGTACGATGGGACTATTAATAATATTAATTGCAGAAAATAAAGCTGAAAATATGATTAAAAAAGAAAAATAATCTAATTTAATCCTCAAATAATAGCAAATGAAAGAAATTATTTCTCTAAATCCTTTTCAACTGGATGAGATCGATCTTCAGATCCTTAAATTACTTGGGGAAAATGCAAAGATCGGAACCAAGGAAATAGGCTCAAAGATCGGGTTGACAGTAACACCCACTTTTGAACGTATTCGAAGGATGGAAAAGCGTGGAGTAATAAAAGGGTATACCGTTCGCATAGATCCCGCGGCAATAGGTAAAGAATTGATGGTTTTCTGTCAGGTTTCACTGAAGACACACAACACTGAATTATTGGATGTTTTTGAAACGCACGTAAAGGAATTGACTGAGGTAGCTTCGGTATATCATGTCGCAGGCAACTATGATTATCTGGTACAAGTTCAAGTTTCTGGAATGTCTGAGTATCAATCGTTCTTGAAAGAAAAACTCGCATCCATTCCAAATATTGCCAATGTGCAGAGCACATTCGTTCTCAGCTCCTTAAAAAAGAATTAATCTCGAAGTATGGATTTTAACCTATATTTGCCCCGCATTAAAATTTATACCTAATGAAAAAGAACATTTTATTTATTGCGTTGAGCCTGGTAGTTGGTTCAACTGTTTTGACAAGTTGTAAAAAAGGAGAGAACGATCCGTTCCTTTCTTTGAAATCTCGTGACGCACGAATCACTGAATTGTGGAAACTTACAAAGGTTGAAGGAAATACCAACAACAATGGTACGTTGTCTACAGATGCGTATGATGGAACTATTTGGACTTCAACGTTTGGTTCATTTAATTCTCAATATGCTTATTCTTTGTCAATTGAGATCAAAAAAGACGGTACCTACCAAAGTATTGAAAACAATGATGGTGAAATTACTACCACAGACGCACGTTGGTATTGGTCTAATTCTGCTAAGAATAAAACAACCATCACTTTGGATTACCTAGGCACTTTTGAAGTAAATGGTTTGAAATCAAAAGAGTTGATTTTGAAGGATTATTCTAAAGAAGTAGTTTCAGGTACGTCAACTGATTCTTACGAATCAACTACAACTTGGACTTTCGAAAAACAATAAGAAGCTTCGAATTTGAAATAGTAGAAACGGGAGGCCATTGGTCGCCCGTTTTTTTATTTGGTACTATTGATTACTTAAGATCTTGAATTCCGTTCTTCGGTTAAAAGCATTCGCTTTATCCTTTTGAGTTTGAGTTTTCATTTTAGCAATGTCCGTATCTGAGATGATAGGACGTTCTTCCCCATAGCCTTTGTATTGAAAACGATCAGAACTGATTCCCATTGCAGTTAAATAATCAACGACTGATTTTGATCTGTTTTCCGATAATTGCTGATTGTATGCAGCGGAGCCTTGGGTATCTGTATGACCTGAAATCTCGATCACAAGTTTTGGGTTGTCGCGCATTAATTTATAGACTCGATCAAGCTCATTTTTTGACTCAGGTTTGATCGAATATTTATCCAGATCAAAAAAGATATTTCGAAGAACGATCTGAGTCCCTTTTTCGAGTTTCTTCAGATCAATATCGCGCACGATCTCCTGGTAATTAGCTGTATCAGGAATGTCTACGTTTTCAGAATGAAATAGGTAATTGGCTGCCGTTACAGATATTCCATAATTCTTTCCTGCCGGTAGTGGGATCAAATATTTACCGCTCTGACTGTTAGAGTTGAACTCACCAATGATTGAATTCTTTTCGTTGTCGATGATCTGGATCTTTGCTTCCAATGGCGCTTTGGTTTTCTCATCCCTAATGACGCCCTTTAATACGGTCAGTTTAGGTTGGTCTTGTATTTTTTTCTGGTCTTTTGGAATAAACCGAATTTGATAAATATCCTTTTGTTCACCATCTCTACTCGAAGCATAATATCCCGTCTGACCATTAGCGGTTAAAACAAAAAACAGATCATCTCCAATCGTATTGATGGGTTCACCAAGGGATATTGGTTTGGTCCACGTACCGTTCACGTTTGTGGTTCGGAACACATCGTACCCACCAACGGAGGTATGCCCCTTCGAACTAAAATACAGTGTAACGCCATCAGGGTGTATAAATACAGATTCCTCTTCTTGTTTACTATTTACAATAGGGCCAAGATTTTCCGGCAATCCCCAGTTGCCATTCTCATCCTTTGTACATTTCCAGATATCTCTTTTACCAACACCGCCGCTTCGTTCACTTACGTAATAGATAGTGCGACCATCTGGTGCAATACTGGCAGATGATTCATGTGCATCGGAATTGATCACTTGAGAGATTGGGTGAGGATCTGACCAGATACTTCCCTTGAGGTAAGACTCAAATATATCCCCATTTCCATATTGATCATCCTGATAGATCAATAAGCGTTGTCCATCATTGGAAATGGCTATATTCGAATTGTATCGTCCGGGAGCATTGATGTTCTCAGGAAGATTAGTGGCATCCAACCATTTACCCGTACTTTCCTCCAACGAAGAATGATAGATGTTCTCGCGTGATTCAATATTTTTTTTCTTTTCTTTTTCAGTAAGTGGACGTCGTGACGTAAAATACAGCTCTAATCCGTCAGCGGTAACAACAGGAGCATAATCATTAAAACCACTGTTTACGGCGTTGGGCAGCTGTTCGATCTCAATACGCATCGAATCATTTTCCTTGATGATCAGTTTTTGCCCAAAAGAATAAAAAGTACCTAAAGTCAAAAAGTATAATAGAATCCTCATTGATTTCATTTTATTAGATCCTGGATCGGAATCCACCACCATCGCCCATGTTGAAGCGTAAAAATAATTCAAATCCTCCTTTGGCATTGGAAACCGTATTGAGTGATGAGATGTTTACATCATAAGCAAATCCGGCTGCATACTGATCGTATTCGAATAGTATCTTCGCCACCATCGCATCTCTGAATCGGTTGAATAATCCCAGAGAAAGAGCCATCGGTTTGGTGAATCCTGTTGCAGTAGATCCTTCACTAAGTTTGTATTTGTAATAGGCCCCATAATAGATTTCCATGGATGTACCTTGCCGTTGAAAATACATTCCCGGCAATACCAATCCTCTCGTATTTTGAATACCAATTTCGGCATTAGCGAAACCGGATAATCTCATGTAGAGCCTTTCTGAATTCTGATCGATGTATGAATATCCCGGTCTATTCACATGGTATGCTGCAAATCCGGCATTGATCGTAAGTTGGTTGTTTTGCGTGCTGTAGCCCTGATTGCGTTTGTATGCATAGAGCAATCCCGCACCAGCATCCAGAAATGAAAAGGTGGCATTATTAAATGTTTCCTGTGAAGGCAAAGCTGCATTATATGCAAGTCCATCGAATTGCGAGCCCCATCTTCCTGAATTCGGATCTATCGAACGTTGTCCGAAGCCAGTATATATACCAAGTCCTAATGTACTGGTTCGGTCTAAAATGAGATGGTAGGCCAGGTTAAGGTTGACATTATTAGTGTTTACTTTCATCTCACCTGCCTGATCATTAAAGAAGTTGATGCCTCCTGCAATGATGCCTTTTTTATCCCGTTTCTTTTCATTGAAGCGCATGTCGAAGGATGCTGCAATGGTTTTATACGGAACAGCCACCGAATTCCATTGGCTGCGGTAGTTCAGAATACCTTGCATAGGTGAGTTGGCACCTGCCAAAGCGGGATTTAAAGTTAATGGCGCATATTCCATGTGAGAAAAATGCACATCTTGTCCAAAAGCAAGGCTGCTCATGCCAAACATGGAAAGGACAAAGCTACTATTGATCAAAATCGTTTTCATCTTTTTTCAGTGTTTGGTTAACGTACAAGGGTGGTGTTTCCTGATTGTTCTATGATGGTTCCATCCACAAGTTTTACGTACAACTTGTATACGAAAATACCGCTGTCCATGAGCTTATCTTTGTATTTCCCATCCCAGCATTTGGTAATATCGGTGGTTTGGAAGACAATCTCACCCCAACGATTGTAGATAGTGAAGTCCAGTTCGGCAACGCATGCAGGCACCCCGAAGACACAAAGGTGGTCGTTGGAAGCCGGACCACTTTCATTTGGCGAGAAGGCTGTGGGAATAAAATACTCCCCACATTCGATAGATACTTTAATGTAAACGGTATCTTGCCCTGCACATCCGTTTGCATCGCTTGCAGAAACAATATATTCAGTAGAAGTGGTAGGTGAAGCTGTAGGGTTTGAACAATCCGAACAACTGAGGTCCGTTGCCGGAGTCCAAGAATAAATGTTTCCTCCGGTTACATCTAATGAAACAGACTCCCCTGAAGTGATTTCTGCGTAGTTTGGAGTTGCAGTGACCGCTAGCGAACCTGATGTTCCAACCGTAGCTGTTTGAGACGAGGTACAACCATTTGCATCAGTGACTGTCAAAGAATAATTTCCAGGTTCCAAAGCGTTAAGCGAAGAAGTCGTTTCCCCACCAGGTGTCCAGACATAGGTGTAGGCGCCTGTCCCACCGCTAACAGCAGTAGTTACGCTTCCTAAGGTTCCCGAAGCACAGTCAACATCACTTGAACTGCTATTCGGTGTGATGGGTGATGGTTCGCCTATTGAAACACTAACGGTTGTGGTACAACCTGCATTATCAGTAATCGTTGCGGTATAGTTGCCAGGAGCAAGTCCTGTTGCACTCGCTGCGTTTCCAGCACCGGGTGACCAGCTATAGGTATATGGACTGGTGCCTCCAGATACATTCAAGCTAGCAGATCCATCTGCATCTCCATTACAACTTACATCAGTTTGCGAAGCGACAGAAACGGATGGTCCATTTGGAGCTGCGTTGATCGTTGCACTCGTCGATGAAGCAGACGAAGTACATCCGTCACTATTGATCACAGTGAAGGAATAAGTGCCAGCCGCTAATCCGCTGAATGTCGTTGTCGCTCCTGTACCTGTCGTTGTCGCTCCACCTGGAGTTGCTGTCACTGTCCATGAACCTGAAGCCGGAAGTCCACTAAGCGCTACACTGCTTGTAGGGTTTGCACAGTCAGGGTTTGTTACAGTTCCTAACACAGGAGCAGTTGGTACCGTTGGAGCGGAATTAATCGTAACGCCAGGTGAAGATGCTGCCGAATTACATCCAGCGTCATTGGTGACACTGTAGGTATAGGTTCCGGCCGATGGTATGGTAATTACAGTTGTAGTTCCTGAACCCGTGTAAGTCGCACCGCCGGGTGACTCTGTCACAGTCCATGTTCCAGTTGAGGGCAGCGACGTAAGTTCAATGCTTCCATTGGCATCCGTGCAACTTGGTTGAGTGACTGTTCCCGTAACTGGTGTAGAAGGAGCTGCGCCAAAAGAGTTGATCGTTGCATTCGTCGATGAAGCAGACGAAGTACATCCGTCACTATTGACAACAGTGAAAGAATAGGTGCCGGCTGCTAATCCGCTGAATGTGGTTGTCGCTCCTGTACCTGTGGTTGTTGCTCCACCTGGAGTTGCGGTCACTGTCCATGAACCTGAACTAGGTAATCCGCTTAAGTCGACACTTCCTGTCGGAGTTGTACAGTCTGGATCTGTTACGGTTCCTACCACAGGTGCGGTTGGTACGGTTGGTGCTGCGTTGATGGTTACACCCGGTGAAGACGCCGCTGAATTACATCCTGCATTGTTCGTCACACTGTATGTGT
>CAIYQV010000045.1 GCA_903928365.1 uncultured Flavobacteriia bacterium | reverse complement strand
CTAGAGGTACTTCAATCCGCTGGTGGGTTACATAAATTCAACCATTGGGATAAACCCATTTTAACGGATAGTGGTGGCTATCAAGTTTTTTCCCTTGCCAACAGTAGAAAAATTAGTGAAGAAGGTGTTGTATTTCAAAGTCATATCGATGGTTCCAAGCACTTGTTTTCTCCTGAAAAAGCAATAGACATTCAGCGTATAATTGGAGGTGATATTATCATGGCCTTCGATGAATGTCCACCCTACCCTAGTGAATATAAATACGTCAAATCATCTATGGAATTAACACATCGGTGGCTCGATCGATGTGTTGAACAATTCAACAGAACAGAATCGTTATATGGTCATTCGCAAAATTTATTTCCCATAGTTCAAGGTGGAACAGAAAAAGACCTTCGCATAGCATCATGCGAATATATTGCATCGAAAGATGCAGCAGGAAATGCTATCGGAGGATTAAGCGTGGGAGAACCGATTCCACTGATTTATGAATTTTGTGGTTTATGCTGCGAACATCTTCCCGAACAAAAACCACGTTATTTAATGGGCGTTGGAACACCTGCTGATCTGCTTGAATGCATCGCACTAGGTGTTGATATGTTCGACTGTGTTATGCCAACGCGAAATGGAAGGAATGCCATGTTATTTACGACAGAAGGGATTATTAATATTGATAATAAAAAATGGGAGTTTGACCATAGCCCAATTGATCAGGGGCTCGACAATGAAACATCCAACTATTACTCCAAGTCATACCTCAGGCACCTCATGAAGAGCAAAGAACTATTGGGACTAACAATTGCCAGCATTCAAAATTTAGCCTTCTACCTCTGGCTAGTAACCGAAGCACGAAAACAAATTGTTGCAGGAAGTTTTTCAAGTTGGAAAGCAACTATGATGCCGATTATCACAAAACGACTTTAAGAATTGAACCTTCTTTTGTACATTGTAGCCAGATTTATATAGATAATATAGCAATGAAAAAAATTACATTCACATTAACCTTGTTATTTGCGTTCATGAGTTCCACTTTCGCACAAAACAGAGACTTGTTTGAAAAACAATTATTCATTTCAGGTGATGATACCCTACTCTGCAGGATTTTATCTCCTATGAATTTTGATGCCAGCAAAAAATATCCGCTTATCATATTTTTGCATGGTTCGGGTGAGAGAGGAAGTGATAATGATGCACAATTAACGTGGGGTGGCGACCTCTTTTTAGATTCAGTGAACAGAGCAAAATTTCCGGCTGTTGTAGTCTTCCCTCAGTGTCCAAATACAAGTAAATGGTCTGAATACAACAAATCATCAAAAACGGATAGCACCGGCTATGCATGGGGAACAGATCAACCGATGTTAAAACCCTTGAAATTGGTTTCAGATTTTATTGATACGCTATTGGGATCATCAGTCGTTGACAAGAAGAGAGTATATATTGGCGGACTATCCATGGGAGGATTCGGAACCTTAGAATTATTATGGAGAAAGCCAGGTGTATTTGCCGCGGCCGTTCCTATTTGTGGCGCAGGCAATCCTGAAAAAGTAAAGTCATATCAGCCGAACCTTCCTATTTGGCTATTTCATGGTGAAAAGGATCCAGTCATTCCCGTAGCCAACT
>CAIYQV010000044.1 GCA_903928365.1 uncultured Flavobacteriia bacterium | reverse complement strand
TCAACCGGTCATGGGTATTTGTCTAGGTATGCAACTGATGTGCAAAGCTACGGAAGAAGGAAATACGCAGGGACTGAGCATTTTTGATGATGCCTCAGTGGTCAAATTTGACGACACTTTGAAAATTCCACACATGGGTTGGAATACGATTGAAGAAACCAACGGAATGTTGAATGGTTTGAACTTCGATGTGTATTTTGTGCACAGCTATTATGCCCCAAAGAGTATATATACCTCTGCTATATGTAATTATGCTGTTCCTTTTTCTGCAGCATTGGAAAAGGATAACTTTTTAGGATGTCAGTTTCATCCCGAGAAAAGCGGAAAGGCAGGAGAGGAGATTTTAAAACGATTTTTAGAAGAAAAAAAATGAAGATCATACCGGCTATAGATTTGATCAATGGGAATTGTGTACGACTTACCAAAGGAGACTATACCACTGAAAAAGTGTACAATACGGATCCGGTTCAGGTTGCGAAACAATTCGAATCAGCTGGATTTACACGTCTGCATGTGGTTGATTTGGATGGTGCCAAAGCGGGAAAAGTGATCAATTTGAGCACGCTTCAGAATATCTGTTCCAATACATCCCTGCAAGTTGATTTTGGTGGCGGAATTAAAACCCGTGAGGATCTGAATAAAGTGTTGGATGCAGGTGCCCATCAAGTAACCATCGGAAGTCTGGCAGCGAAAGACCCGGAAAAAGTCCATGGTTGGATCGTAGAATTTGGAGCAGATAAATTCATTCTGGGAGCCGATGCGTTGAACGGAAAGATTGCTGTGAACGGATGGATAGATGACAGCGGAATCGATCTTTTCGAATTTATTGAAGGCTACTATTCGAAAGGCATTCGTCACGTACTTTGTACCGATATTTCGAAGGATGGCATGTTACAAGGTACCTCGAATGAGTTGTATGAACGCATCATGAAAGTTTATCCGGATTTATTCTTGATTGCAAGCGGAGGGGTTTCAGGTATTCAGGACGTAGAAGAGCTGATCCGTTTAAACATTCCTTCTGTGGTGATAGGAAAAGCGATCTACGAAGGCAGAATCAACCTGACTGAATTGGTAAAACTGGATGAATCATGTTAAAGAAACGTATCATACCTTGCTTGGACATCAAAGATGGCCGCACAGTTAAAGGGGTGAATTTTGTGGAATTGCGTGATGCAGGCGATCCGGTAGAATTGGCGCGTACTTATTCCGAGCTTGGAGCGGATGAATTGGTCTTTCTGGATATTACGGCAACGCATGAACGACGCAAGACACTTTCAGAAATGGTTCGACGTGTCGCTGAACAGATCAGTATTCCATTTACGGTTGGCGGGGGAATCACCTCTGTGGAGGATGCTTCACTTATGTTGCAAAACGGAGCAGATAAAATAGCAATTAATTCTGCGGCTGTGAGAGATCCGCAATTGATTAATAGACTCGCAGATCGTTTCGGAAATCAATGTATAGTGGTGGCGATCGATGCAAAGCAGACCAACGGAATATGGAAGGTCTTTCTGAATGGCGGTCGTCTTGAAACGGAATTGGAACTATTCAGTTGGGCAGAACAAGCCGTAAGTTTAGGTGCTGGCGAGTTACTTTTCACTTCCATGGATCACGATGGGACTAAACAGGGATTTGCCATTGAGGCTCTGAAGGAATTGACTAAGCGGGTGAATGTACCGGTCATTGCATCTGGTGGTTGCGGGACAACCGCTCATTTTACAGAGGTTTTTCAAGAGACCAATGTGGATGCAGCACTCGCAGCGAGTGTGTTTCATTTTGGTGAAATCGAGATCCCCGCATTGAAAAAAGAATTAGAAAACAATGGCATAGCCACAAGAAGCGTATAGTATGGAAATTGATTTTTCAAAAGACAACGGACTCGTTCCGGCAATTATTCAGGATGCACAAACCTTACAGGTATTGATGCTTGGATACATGAATGAGGAAGCGTTTGATAAGACGAGACAGGAAAATAAAGTAACCTTCTTTTCAAGAAGCAAGAATCGACTTTGGACAAAAGGAGAAGAAAGTGGTCATTTTTTACACGTGAGAGACATTAAGGTGGATTGTGATAAGGATACCATTCTCATTCTTGCAGATCCTGATGGTCCGACATGCCATACGGGTGCGAAGACATGCTGGCAAGAGGAGAAATCAACTTCTTTTGGAATTCTTTCTGGGTTAGAGGCTACAATTCGTCAGCGTTGGGAGAGTGAAAATTCAGAATCCTATGTGGCATCCTTAAAATCCAAGGGAACCCACAAAATTGCTCAAAAAGTAGGCGAGGAGGCGGTCGAAACTGTCATTGAAGCATTGAGAACAGATGATGAATTATTCCTGGCTGAAAGCGCAGATCTCTTGTTTCACTACCTCGTTCTATTAAAAGCTAAAGGTTTTGAACTGGAAGATGTGTTAAATGTTCTTCGTTCAAGAATGAAATAAAATTCCCTACTTTTAGCTTGTGGAATTTGACCTGTATCCTCAGAAGCCGGTATTGATTGAAGAAAAGCCGAAGAGTAATGTTTGGCAGACGCTTCTTTCAATTTTGCTGTTCATTGTAGCGTTCTTATTTATTTTTTCAGATAACATCAGTTTTATTTTTCATTTGGTGATAGTGCTTCTGATTCATGAGTTAGGACATTTTTCCATGATGAAAATCTTTAATTATCAGCATGTGAGAATGCTGTTTGTTCCTCTCATGGGGGCCTTTGTACAGGGTAAGAAAGAGGTGTATTCCCAAAGACAAAGTTTGTTGGTAGTAGGTTTGGGTCCCTTCCCTGGAATCTTGATCGGTGCTGCGCTGTTTTATTTTTCTTTAAGCTTTCATCAGGGATGGATGGTTGACATGGGGATTTTGTTTTTATTTCTGAACATCCTGAATCTTATACCGATTGATCCTTTGGATGGTGGTCAATTGTTTAACTTGCTGTTGCACAAGCGACAGGATCTATTTCTACTTATCTTTTCTTTTGGTTCTTCACTCGCCTTGATTAGTTTTGGATTTTTCAGTGAATACTGGCTTACCATGATCTTTGGCTTCCTAATGGCGTTTCGTGTTCGAAGTTTGCAAAAACAATATTTACTGCGGAAACGATTTAAAGAAGAAGGGATCACTTACGAAACGTCTTATCGCGATTTGTCAAATGAGGATTATCAGCGAATTAAAACCGTTCTCCTCATCGAAAATAACCGCATTCAGGAATATTTAGGTTATCTCAATCCGGACGAAGCGGATCAGTTCCTTGCACAACATGTAAATGATGTGCTCAAGACGCCTATTCGTAAGGATGCGGGATTGGTTTTTAAAATGATTTTGATACTTCTCTGGGTGGGTTTGGTAATAGCGCCAATACTTTTTATAACGATCGGAGACTCTTGGATTAATGAACATTTCGCCTGGTACTTTGAATACCTTTCAACAAAATGAAAAAGTAGGGTTTCTTTCTGAGAAAGGAGGAGGGACGGTGATCTCAGTTCTGGGAGCTCATCGTTACCTTATCGTAGACGAGGATGGTTTTGAGCGCACTGTTTCGGCGAATGAACTGATCAAAATTCACGGAACGGACTATAAAATTCCGGAGAACGAAAGTTTAAAGGTGCTGGATGACGGTCTGCTCACCAAAGATACGCATGTAATCGTAAAAGAGAAAAGCCATACCGGAGCTCGGGATCAGGAGCTTTGGGAGATTGACCTGCACATTGAAGCGCTAATTGATTCTCATGCAGGTATGAGCAATTCAGAGATCCTGGATCGGCAGATGAGGGAACTTAGAACTTTTTATCAGGCTGCTCTGCAGAAACGCATACGTAAACTAGTGATTATTCATGGGGTAGGCGAAGGGGTACTGAAGCAGGAGGTGAGAGATTTTCTTTCCGGGAAAACCGGAATATCTTTTTATGATGCCGATTTCAGAACCTACGGCAAAGGAGCCACAGCGGTGGAGGTGAGGTATACACAGATTGATAGATGAGGATATTCTGCAACTAAAATTTTGGCTAAAGGAACTTCCAAAAAAAATAGAGTTGAAAGTAATACTATCTGTTATTCCTTTTGTTATTTTAAGGAATTGTACATAGAACAAATAAAACATGAAAAGGATACTTATATCAATGGCTTTATTGATCACATTGTATTATGTGGTTAAACAATCGGGATTATTCTTTTCAAATGGAATAGATTCGTCTGATCTAGATGACAGGGAAGTGGTATCTCTTGTGGATATTCGCTGGAAATTGGATGAACGCACCTTCCCATCACATTGGAAGGGCGATGAAATTCAAGTTAGAGCTGAAGAACTGGATAGTATTACAAGTTTTCGCACTGAAGGGATCATAAGAAATGCCCTCATGAAGTACCCCGCTTCTGTCATCAAAAAGAATCTTGAAATAGTTTATATGTTCAAGAATATTTCATTTTATGACCAAGAATATGGCGGAACGAATTATGAACGAACAGTATATGTTACTAATGATGGATATGAGGAGGATTATATAGAAGAAACTTTTCACCATGAATTTTCCAGCGTACTTCTTGCTCGTTATAATGATAAGTTCAACGCGGAAGAATGGGAGAAATGTAATTCAATCGAATATTGGGATGAATCAGGAGGCGTAAATGCGTTGAATGGCAGAAGCTCAGAAGAATTTGATGCTAATTTACATGAAAAAGGATTCTTGCACGAATATGCGACGACAGATCTAGAAAACGACTTGAACTCGTTTGCTGAGAACATATTTTCAGGAAACAAAGAATTTTATGCAGTGTGTGAAAACTATCCGAAACTGAAAAAGAAATTTCAGCTTTTCGTCAATTTTTATTCAGAGATAGATCCTGCAATGGATGAAGAGTTTTTTGAACGTTTCAGAAAATAAACCATTAAAGTGATGAAAATCAGAACATCTTTACCCAAAACATTTGTAAAAAATCGCATTGATCCCGCAGAGAAAAATCAACATCCTGAAGAGGAGTCAATGTATCTTTCTCCCACGGAAAAATTTAAGGAAGTTCAGAAGCAAGACTGGCAGATCGAGGCCTTAATCATTGGTTCGGTTGTGTTAGGTTTGACACAGTTGCCAAATTTAATTGAAGCGTATTATTTGTCAATCGCTGATATTTTTGGAAGTCAAACAGCAGCTGTTGAGTTGCTTCTGAATATTCCGTTTGGGTTTTTATTGATCAATCTAAGTGTCGTTTTGATTGTAAGATCCTTATGGATAATTGAATCTTTTGGTTCTAGGAATTTAACTAGAATGAATGCGCTAAATGATGTCGCCGGATGTTATTTTGGAGGAGGAGTGCTATTATTTCTCTTATTCTTATTTAGCAGCTTGTTTTGGATACTAATTATATCAATTATGCCAAATGATACTTTTCTGGCCAATTTGATGATTGTAATGTTAAATTTTTCAGGAATTATTGGTTTGTCTGAAACCAGGGTTCTATTCAATTTTAGTAAAATCAACTCAGAGAAAATAGCCCAACGAATGATAAAATACACTTTGATTGTGATTTGTCCTCTCTATTATTTCATTTTAAAAGGGAAATGGGATTATATTTTGGAAAACACACTTAGAGTGAATACCAATAAGAAATTTTCCAGAAAGTTCGAGTTATTTTGGTTTACTATAAATTCAATATATTTAGTTTATCTTTTAGATTTTACTGGAATTATATATTTCCACCCCCAAATTCAACCTGCTATATCTTCACACAAGTCGCCGATACGTATTGAATCCGAACAGTTTACAGATGAGAATGTATGGCTCTTTGTCCACACCTCAGCCTTGGATAAAACAAAAAGTAAAACTGAGATGTATTTTGGTGAAGGCGAATCCGTCGCAAATAAAAAGATCGACATGGGTTACAATTCACCCGATCCCAAAAAGGTTAAATTACTCATCAACGGAGAAAACAAAACATACGAGTGGCGTCTGAATTATCAGGACGTTGGTCCGGGATTAAAAACCTATCTGAAAGCTTCCGACATGAAAGAAGGATTCAATGATGTTCGTTTAAAAACATACAGAGATGGACGTTGGCGTGTATGGGATTTCAACGTTTATAAACCTTAATAATAGAAAAGTCATATTGTTCAATTTAAAGAGAAAATCCTATGATAAATATTGATGTCACCGATGCCCTTTTTGACGGGTTGAGAAGAAACGGATGGAAGCACAATCCAGGTTATGCCATTCGCAACAATCCGAGAGTTCTGGAAAGA
Organism: uncultured Flavobacteriia bacterium; assembly: GCA_903928365.1. Taxonomy (GTDB): domain Bacteria; phylum Bacteroidota; class Bacteroidia; order Flavobacteriales_D; family Crocinitomicaceae; genus M0103. Next base: position 1,231 of record CAIYQV010000044.1, on the reverse strand, counting down.
GGAACAGAACGCATTGCAGTTGTTTTGCCTATTCGAGTCAATGTTCAGAATGGTATACAGAATGAAATAGATAAATTCTTCACTTCACTGGAGAAGATCATTCTTAAGAATGGGATTCGCGATATTTTTATTCAGGGTGGAGGCACTTATCCCATGCCTGATTTCTTCGATGATTTTTGTAAGCAGAATGGCATTACAATTCATGTTGTTACGCCAGATAATGTTTTGAATTTTGATAACTGGAATCCGAGTTGAAGATTTAAGAATGGGAGGCAAGCCTCCCATTTTTGTATATATACAAACTGTTCATTTTTTTCTGCGCAAAGCAGGGTAAACGAGAGCCCAATTATGCGGTGGCTTGATGGGTTCGAATGCCGATAAGAAAAAGAGCAGCCCAATAGTTATCCCCGAAGGATACATGAAGAGTCTGGATGCCCAGATCAGGGTCGTACGAGACTCCGCGTCTGTGGAGAAGCTGCTCATGTATCGGTTGGCCAGACCGACGATCAGCATTGTCCAGCAGATTCCATATATCCTTTGGAGAAGTTGAACCCACGCCTTACTTCCCGGTCGTATCATGCTCTTCAGAATTTATGTCGTCAATATCATCACATTCACCTAAAGCCAATTCCGGGTATACTAGTTCCCAATTGGGTTCCTCATGAATCGGTTTAAACGCAGAAAGAATACAGTAACATGCAAAACCGAGACCGCCTACCGTTAAAAAGAACGTGGAAAATGGAAAATGATCCACATAAAATACCCCGCCTATGAACATGAATCCCAGACTGAATTGGCGGGTGTATTGCAAAAATTGAAGAGTTTGTTTGTGCATTTTGTTAGAATTTAAATAGATAACGACAGATAGTTCAGCGGATAACACATTTATCATTATTTTAGTTTACTCATCCGAAAATACAAGAGGAATGAAACCAGAAAACTATGCACTGAAAAACGCTATTCCATTACTTCCGGTTCAAATTGCATGGCCAATGACCTCTAACCAAAAATATTGAATATCTAAATTATAATACTTTAGATATTTAAATAAAGGTCACCCATCCCTCCTAAACGAATGAATATCATTATGCTGCTCTTCGATCTTGTCTTTAACGGCTTTAATCGATTGCGTTAAAATGAACATGTCGGGGGTGACATTCTTTCCAAGCCATTGCCAGGAATCCTGCTCATCTTCGATGGCCTGAGCCATATGGTAAAGGATATCGAAGTT
>CAIYQV010000043.1 GCA_903928365.1 uncultured Flavobacteriia bacterium | reverse complement strand
CGGTAAAGGATTTTAGGCCATACGCTGTCGGTAAAGACCTCAAATTCGAAATGAACAACGGAAAGTCTGGTGTGTATGAAAATGAGATGATTCTCAAGAATAAGCGTTCAGGAGAAGAAGAAAGGTATTCTGAAAAAGAGTACATGAATCATAAGGAATTATGGAATGAACGCGAATACAAGTTTGTCCGAATGGATCAACGAGTGGTGGTGCCAGGCAGATCTGCCTCGGTGACAGAGCAATTCGATCCTACCCGGAAAGTTTCGCTACTTACCAATTCAGAGAAATCGAATGCATTTATCACTAAACTAATAAGTCAACATACATCTGACAAGGAGTTGAGTCTTAGGCGACAGGTAGTGACAGCTAAAAAAATGGTTCTGATTAGTGCGCCGGATCTCAGAAAAGGAGATTGGGACCGAATCGACAAATGGAAATCGCTCCAAAAGTATTTTGATCAAAAACAGATTCCTTGTGTATTGCTTACTGCTTCCTCTGAATCTGTGATTAGGTCCTTCAAGGAAACCTATCATTTTGAAGTTCCTGTTTTTGTGAACGACGCAACAGAATTGAAAACCATCTCTCGCTCTAATCCTGCATTGATTTATCTCGAAAATGGCGTGATAAAAGGTAAATTCACCAGTATTCAAACACCTTCAGTGGAGCGATTCGAAAAAGAATTCGCGGATTAAATTTTCACACTACGTAGTTATACGTAAAAGCCTCATTTTGAATAACACTTTTTAACTGCAGAACCAAAAAAAATCGGACTATTGCATCCTATTTCGGTGAAACCGTTAATTACTAATTGCTCTAATGATAGTTTCAGTTTGCAGTCATAAAGGTGGCACTGGAAAGACCACGTCTTCCCTTTCTTTAGCTGTGGCCTTTTCTCAGCAAGGAAAGAAAGTGCTTCTTGTGGACCTGGATCCACAGGCGAATCTGAGCTATTCTATCGATCTTGTTGATATAAGCAGAGACATTTCTCATCTGTTTACAGGTGAAGCTACTTTTGAAGATGTTGTGCACGAATCCTTTGGGATTTCTGTGATACCCGCATCGGAGCGACTCGCTGATGTGGAGTTCTCATTGCAATCTGCCGAAGACAGGGGCTTTTTCTTGAAGGAAATCCTTGGTTCAAAAATGAATGAATACGATGTGGTATTGTTGGATTGTCCGCCTTCTCGTTCCTTGTTAACAGTGAACGCATTGGTGTGCTCCGACTTTGCTGTAACACCTGTTTTGTTGGATGTGTTAAGTATTCAGGGTTTGTTGTTTATGACCAGGACGATACTTGATATTCGTAAAACATATAATCCACGGCTAACTTTTTTAGGAGTTATTGCAGTCAATGTGGATCTGCGTAAGAATATTTCCAAAGAAGTTCTCACAGTTTTTAGAGAACAGATTGATTATCCCATTTTTGAAACAATGGTGCGGACAAATACGAAACTTGCAGAGGCCCCTTCACACGGACTTCCTATTCAATATTACCAACCCAAATCATCAGCAGCATCGGATTATACCCAATTGGCTGAGGAAATTTGGAATAACATGATGACATATGGCATTAGGGAAAAAGTTAAAGCTGGACAAGCTCATTCCGCTCATTGATCTGAGTGAAAATAATGAAAATGAGGTCTCAAAAGAGAGGACGGAGGAAGTTAATCTTACTCCCGAAGAACCAGTGCTTTCGGATGAACTTTTGGTGCCAACAGAATCGACCTTTTCATTTTTAGATCCTATCGAGACAGAAAATATGAAAGTGGAGTTTGTACCCTCTAAAAGAAAAACACAGAAAAAGATCTTTGTGCATCTTTCCGGTTCTTTGACAATTCAGAACATAGGAGAAATGAAAAACAGAATTCCTTTGCTTTTCGACGAATACGATCATGTAGAATTGGTTTTAAAGGAAGTGATTGGAATAGACATTACAGCGATACAATTATTCAATATCATGCGAGTGAATTACCATGCTTTTGGAAAACATACATACATAAATGCAGAACTGACAAACGAACAAAAGAAAATGCTAAGCACATGCGGCTATTCTGAGTTTAATACTCAGAAAGCGGCAACAACTTAAAAAAGACACGACTATGGAAAAGAATATTTTAATTGTAGATGATTCTGAAAGTATCCGTCTGGTAGTATCGATGGGACTTAAAGAGGCAGGATACAATGTTGTTGCAGGTATCAATGGTGCGGATGGTTTGAGACTTTTAAATGAGAATAAAGTCGATCTAATCATTTCTGATTTGAACATGCCAGTGATGGATGGCATCACCTTTTTGAAAGAGGTGAGAAAGCAGGATAAGTTTAAATTTCTTCCGCTTTTGATCCTGACTACGGAATCGCAAGAGAGTAAAAAACTGGAGGCGAAACAAGCGGGTGCAACCGGTTGGATCATCAAGCCTTTCGTGAAAGATAAATTGTTGGCAGTTGTCAAAAAAGTACTTGTGTAATGGATGAATTAAAAGCGACATATATTCAGGAAGCTCAGGAATTGCTGGAGAATCTTGAGTCTTCGTTGCTCGTTCTGGAAGATAATCCTTCGGATCATTCCAACATTGAGCAAGTGTTTCGTGTGATGCATACGCTCAAAGGAAACAGCAGCATGTTTGGTCTCTCGGTGATCGCTGAATTTGTTCACGACCTCGAAACCATCTACGATAAGATTCGTCAGTCTAAAATGGATCTTTCTAAAGGGATTTTGAACTGCACGTTGGCAGCGCTTGATCATTTGAAACTGATCATTTTTGATTCCAATCTACAAGATTCAGGTAACAAGGAAAATCACTTCAGGTTGATTTCTGAGATTCGACTTTATGCAGATGGAGGTAGTGAAACAACCCCATTTCAAATGAATAATGCTGAAGTGGAAGATAAAATAACAGGTACTTATTTTATTCATTTTGAACCTAACTCAGACTTTCTCTTAAACGGGTCTAATCCGCTATTATTGATAAATGAATTGGCTGAAATGGGTCCGTCCTTTGTCGTGCCCCATTTTAAAATAGTAAATGACATTTCAGAATTTGACCCGTGTACCTGCATTGCTTCCTGGGATATACTTGTTGAAACAGATGCTTCTTTGGAAACGATTCGCGATGTATTCATTTTTGCGGAGGATGATGCAAGAATTGATATACATAAATTCCTAATTACCGGGATTATTCAGAATGAAGCGTTTCTTGAGAAAGCCAAAGAAGCAAATCTGAAACCTGAACATCTTGTTTTGGAAGAAATTATAGAGATTGCTGCCTCTATTCCGGTAGAAGAAAAAGAGGAGGCTGATCAAACTGAGGAAGTCCAGTTAGTAACTCCTGTTCAGAAAAAAATAAATGAAAAGGAAAAAGCAATCTCTTCAATTCGAGTTTCATCAGATAAGCTGGACGAGTTGATGAATCTCGTCAGTGAACTTGTGACAACACAGGCAAGTTTGTCTCTTTTTTCCGAAAATAATACCAGTACGGAATTAGAGGTGATTTCTGAAAACATTGAAAAGCTGTCACGCAGATTGCGGGATATTTCCTTCGGAATGACGCTCATTCAGATCAATAACATGTTTGCCCGTTTTCAGCGATTGGTGAGAGACATGTCTGACATGCTGGGTAAAGAAGTAGTCTTTATCACAGAAGGAGGTGAAACGGAGTTGGACAAGACCATCATCGAGACGTTAACCGATCCACTGATGCATATTATCCGCAACAGTATGGATCATGGAATTGAAAAGGCTGAGGTAAGAGAACAAAAAGGAAAACCTCGTCAGGGAATGGTGAAATTGAAAGCCTATTATTCAGGTATCTCAGTTTTCATCCAGATCATCGATGACGGAAAAGGAATAGATGTGCGTAAAGTCCGTGAAAAAGCCATTTCCAAGGGCTTCATGCGCGAGGAAGATGAGCTCACTGACAAAGAAATCTTTGATTTTATTTTCTATCCAGGGTTCTCAACGGCAGAAGTAGTTACCGATGTTTCAGGACGTGGAGTAGGAATGGATGTGGTGAAGAGAAACATCACTGACTTGAAAGGTTCTATCAGTGTCGAATCTAAACCAGATGCAGGCACAACGTTGACGATCAAGTTGCCATTGAGTTTGTCTATTATTGACGGATTACTAGTCGATATATATGGTGTTAAGTACGTAATTCCGCTTAGTGTCGTGCGTAAATGTTACGAAGTCAAGAACGCAGATATGCTGAAAAACTTCAATAAACTGCTTTTACTGGATGACCGTCAGGTTCCCTACATTAACTTGCGTTCAGAATTCGAATATGAAGTGACGATGGAAGGAAATTCGCAGTTGATTGTAGTAAGTGATGGAGATCATGAAGTGGGAATCAGTGTGGATCATATCGTCGGAGAATATCAAGCTGTGGTAAAACCGATTAGTAAATATTACAGAAATCAAGATTTTGTATCTGGTGCTACCATCTTAGGCGATGGTTCGATCGCATTGGTATTGGATACGCACAAGATCGTCGAATTGTATACAAAACATGTCAAAATGGAAGGTAAATTATGAAAACGGAGGATGCAAATGAATTATTGATTGGACAAACAAAATCCTTCTTATCGTTCAAGCTGGATGCGGAGCATTTCGCTATTCCTGTTATGAAAATTATGGAGATTTTGGAGGTACCAAAGATTACGAAAGTACCTCAGGCACCGGCTTTTCTCGTAGGTGTAATTAATTTGAGAGGAGCAGTTCTTCCCGTGATTGATACACGTGTGAAATTTGGGATTTCTCCGATAGAATTTACAATAGACACCTGTATTCTTGTAGTGAACATTAATTACAACGATGAAGAGGTCATGGTGGGTGCTTTGGTGGATTTCGTGT
>CAIYQV010000042.1 GCA_903928365.1 uncultured Flavobacteriia bacterium | reverse complement strand
GTTACCCAGCGGGAGCTTTTAACACCCATCGCACAGATCTTTCTTGGGTGTGCGCCTTGCGGATCAAGCCATACACCTGTGAGTCCTTCCTCTCTGCCAGACTCTATGCCAAATTCGCGAAGGGTTAGAATGACAGCCTCCTCGAGGTACCGCATGTACTTGTGGATATCCGTAAAGAAGTGATCCAGATCGAATACCGGATACATGACCAATTGACCCGGGCCGTGATAAGTAATATCGCCGCCTCTGTTGATCTTGTAAAACCGTGCATCTACTTCATTCAGTTCGTTTGAATCGAGCAACAAATTATCCTGAGATCCACTTTTCCCTAAGGTGTAGACATGCGGATGCTCGCAAAAAAGCAAGTAATTCTTCGTCGGTAAGGACTCCGGATTGGAACGAGCATCGATCTTTTGCTGGATCGTTTGCTGAAATAATTCCTCCTGAAGGTCCCAGGCTTTCTGATAATCGATCTCACCCAGATCCAACCATTCTACCTTCGGAAGTTCCGGCATTTATTAGATTTTTGCTAATTCAGACTTCAGATGATCGATCACCTTAATATCCATGATATCTGCACCTGTCAATTCATTGAGGTAATACGATGCCCAATCCACCAGGTGAATGAGATACATACACCTTTCCAGATGCGAAGATCCTGATGCCTGAACGGTCATAATATTCGAAGTTCGGCGGCTGATGATCTCGCGAGAAATCTCCATGCGCACTTTATTTCGTTCGGAAATATCAACTCCATCAATGAACAAAACGGAAAAGCGATCGTCCCCTCCACCCCAGCCAACAAGTTCATTGTGGTTCATTTCGGGAATGATATGAGTAGAACACAAGAATTTAGAGTTTTCATTGAATTGCTGTCTGGTTCGGATAACCACACTCTCATACTCAGGACCGGAATACACTACCCCAACCTTACCATACATCGCAGCTGCAATCTTTTTACCGATTTCATGAATCTCATCATGTTTCTCCTCCATATAAGAAGCCGACTTTAAAACCGCTTCGATCCTTCCGGGACGAATCATTCCATAAACCTCAAGAATCTTCAACAATTGAACAACAGAATATCCGGTAGCTGCACGAGGAGGAAAACCACCACGAACAAGAATACAATCGTATCCATTTGCTGCGCAGAAGTCCTTCAACTGACCACCCGAACAAATGCCAGCGATGTGCGCGCCTTTCGACTTTGCTTCTTCCAAAGCAATCAATGTTTCTTCCGTATTTCCTGAATAAGAGGAACCGATAACAAGCGTCTTCGAATCAACAAACGCGGGAATCTGATAATCCTGAACCAGTACCACCGGCACAGCAATTTCAGAACCGATCCACTGCGTCACGATCATGCCTCCAATACCTGACCCACCCATCCCACAAATCACTAGATTTCTTACCTCTTTGGGGAAATTTGAAAGGTGTGCATTTTCTGAAATTTGAACGGCCTCTCTGATCTGATCCGGAAACTCTTCTATTAACTTCTTCATCGGTCTTAAATATATCGTTCTTCTTATTCGGAAGTGTCCTGTTAAATGTTACAAAAGTGAAGATAAAAACAAATATTTCCTTGGGAAAGATTTAATTTTGAAAAAAAACAATGAAACCAAGAAAAGCCTCCGAAACCTTATCGATCACGACGAAAGTGGTCCTTCCTAATGACACAAACACCCTTGGGAATCTTTTTGGAGGCGAATTGCTGGCCTGGATGGATCTCATCGCCAGCGTTTCAGCACACCGTCATTGCAAGCGTGTTGTAGTTACAGCATCGGTAAATAATGTCTCCTTTCAAAAGCCCATCGCTCACAGTTCGATCGTTACGCTCGAAGCAAAGGTGTCGCGTGCCTTCAGTTCTTCCATGGAAGTCTTTGTGGATGTTTTTGTGGAAGATCCAGTCACCGGAATTCGTGAAATGTGCAACGAGGCGATCTATACGTTCGTGGCTGTGGATCAAAATGGTGGCCCTATACAAGTACCTGAACTCATCCCGGAAACTGCAGAAGAAAAAGTACGCTTTGAAGGTGCTTTACGCAGAAAACAGTTAAGCCTAATCCTGGCTGGAAAAATGAAGCCAAGTGAGGCAACAGAATTGAAAAAGCTATTTCTTGGGGAGGAGTAAGAACTGATTTGTTCTCTCCACAATTTTTTCCGCATCCTGCAATTTCATGCAGTTAAAATGTCCTTTAGGGCATTCCTGAAAGCCGATCTTGGAACACGGACGGCATGAAAGACCCTCTACCTGATGCAAAGAATAACGCGATTTGTCCTGAGGAAAATACGGGAACATCCCCAATTCCGGAACCGTATTCCCCCAAACGCTCACCGTAGGAATTTGGAAACAGGAAGCGATATGCATCAAACCCGTATCATTCGAAAGGATCGCAGCACTCTGACTAACGATGCTGGCTGATTGAAGCAATGTATATCTGCCACAAGCGTTCAGAATCTTTTTATCCGGTAATGAACTCAAGACAGCAGCCGCAAGTTCCTGATCCGTTTCTCCGCCACAAAGAACCACAGGAAGTTGAATCTTATTCAATACCTGGGTCAATAATTCCAACGGCATACGCTTAGTCGCAAACTGAGCACCTATGGCAACAGCGAGGTAACCAGCCGCATCCACACCCAGGTCTTGCTGAACATTCACATGATTTTCTTTACTTAGGAAAACCTCACCCCCTTTCTGATCATTCTTTACCCCCAGAACCGAAACGGCACCAAAATAACGATCAACCACATGCACATCAGGCATCACCTTCCATTTCAGATGGACCAAAACCCATTTCAGAATATTCAATTTACGAAAACGTTCTGCTTTCACTCCCAGATAAAAGGATAATGCAACCGAACGAAAATTATGGTGCAGATCGATCATTCGATCGTAACGTTCTGCCTTTAATTCAGGTAAAATTTCTTTGACGGATTTTTTAAACGTGAAGATCTTGGATAGATGCGGATTGTGTTCCAGCAAACTTTTAAAGGGGGCTTTCGTGACATAATGAATTTCACAATCCGGACGTTGTTCTCTGATTGCCCTCACCACAGGTGTCGTTAGGACCACATCACCAATAGAACTGAACCGAACGATCAATACTTTCACTTCCCATTCAATTTAGCTG
>CAIYQV010000041.1 GCA_903928365.1 uncultured Flavobacteriia bacterium | reverse complement strand
GTGCACCTTTCAATACTTTGATCACAAAGATCATCTGACCGTATTTCTCGTAAGATGAGCGAATTTCTTGCTGTAAAAGTTCAAAAACCATATCGAACGGACCTGTGATATGCGTGCTCGTTGCATTTACTTTGACTTGGATTCCGGCATGTGATCGCACGCGCTCAATAAAATCCAGGATCTGTTCTTCGTAGGCTTCTGTAAGCGGGTAATTGCTTATTTCGATGGTTGTTTGCATGGAATTTAGTTTAATCCTTGAGGGCTATTTTATCATACGAAGTCACAATTCCTTTAATAAGTGCCGAACTAAAACCACTGTGTTCCATTTCGTTCAAACCAACGATCGTACAGCCTTTTGGCGTGGTAACGCGGTCAATTTCCTGCTCTGGATGCGTACCATTCTGAATGATCAGTTCGGCAGCACCTTTCACAGTCTGACTTACAATCTTGGTAGCGGTTTTCACATCAAAGCCCACTTCCACTCCACCCTGAATCATGGCACGCATGAAGCGCAACACGTAGGCAATACCGCAGGCACCCAGAATGGTCGCAGACTCCATTAGATTTTCATCAATAAGTACTGTTTCGCCCAAACCTTCAAACAAACTCACTACCTGATCCTTGCGCATTAACTGATCACGTCCGACAGAGATTGCAGTAATCGATTCATTAACTGAAGATGCTGTATTGGGCATGGCGCGAAACAGATCGATGTCCTTACCCAACACTGCTTTCATTTCTTGAGTTGTAATGCTCGATGCAGCTGAAACCAACGTGTGTTTAGTGACCTCAAAATCATTTTTGAACTCTTCAAGAAAAGACGTAACGTTATAGGGTTTCAATGCGATGATGACGATATCGCTTTTATCAAGTAATTCCTTGTTCGAACTGGTGAAAAAGGTGTTTTCTGTCGCCGGAGGAAGGGAACTAAGATCACGTTTTGACCCGACGATCTTTACACTCTTATCCTTCGCACGAATCCCATTCAAAAGTGACATTCCAAGGTTTCCGCAACCAACAATTCCAATAGTCATTTCCTTTAATTTTGCCGCGAAGTTAGCACTCTCTTTCCGCTCCAAGTGAAAAGTGAGACATTTCTTTGTAAATTAGAACTTTCTGTATTGCTGATGAAACGTCGTTTTTTACTTCTTTTCTTACTTATTTCATCCTTCGTTCAGGCCCACGAAACCTTTTTTGCGTTTGCTGAACTGGAATATAAGGAATTACAGGGTCGTCTTGAGGCAACCATCTCTGTGACCTCTCACGATCTGGAACAATACCTTCAGAAGAAGCAACTGATCAAAGGCGAATTGACTGCAGCCTTGAAAGATTCGGTTACTTATATATTAATCAGCAACGAACTCAATAATCACTTTTTCGTGGATCTTGATCCCTTCGGTCAAAACTCTACCATGGACGGGGTGGAATTTATTCGTTTTGAATTGGATGGTTATGAGGAAGAGCGCACAGGCACCATCCGCTTTTACATGCATGCTTCAGTGAATCATCCGATTTCAAACACATTCGGCATCACTTTCAATTTATTGATGGACGCATTTACAGAACAACAAAACAAGCTTACCTTTCTATTTAGAGAAAAAAAATCTACGTTTGTATTCCTTCAAAACAATCAAAAACAATTCATTGATCTGCATTGAGACCATGAAAAAACTATTTATCTGCGGACTTACCGCAATTCCATTAACATTTTTTGCGCAGTCTAAATTTTCCCAACTCGATCAGGAACTGCCAACGCCCAACGAATACCGAACAGCAGCTGGTGCACCCGGACACAATTATTATCAGCAAAAGGCCGATTACAAAATGTCGATCCGTATTGATGATGAGACTCAGAAGCTGACAGGTGAAGAAACGATCACTTATACCAATAATTCCCCTGATAAGCTTGAATACCTTTGGCTACAGTTGGACCAGAATCTATATGCTCAAAACTCTGATTCAAAGCTGATTGAGATTGAAAAAATGGAGGATTTCAAATCTATTGGTGATGTAAAAAAGAAGCTCTTCTACTATGACGGCGGCTTTAAAGTAGAATCCGTTACTGCTGTTTCCGGTCAAAAAATGCGTTACGCAATTAACAAAACCATGCTACGCATCGACCTGGATAAACCACTCATGCCTAAATCAAGTATTTCCTTCAAAGTAATATGGTGGTACAACATCAACGATCGTATGGCGGTGGGTGGCAGATCCGGTTATGAATATTTCGAAAAAGACAAGAATTTCTTATACACTATTGCACAGTATTTCCCAAGAATGTGCGTGTATAATGATGTAGAGGGCTGGCAGAACAAGCAATTCCTTGGACGTGGTGAATTTGCCTTGCCGTTTGGCGATTACGAGGTTTCCATCACTGTTCCTTCCGACCACATTGTAGGTGCTACCGGAGAACTGCAAAATGGAAGTGCCGTACTTACCGCTGAACAGAAAAAACGATTTGAGCAAGCCCGTACGGCGAACTCACCTGTTCTGATTGTCACCCAAAGTGAGGCTGAAAAGAAAGAACAGAACAAAGAAAAATCATACAAAACATGGACATTCAAAGCGCAGAATGTCAGAGACTTTGCCTTTGC
>CAIYQV010000040.1 GCA_903928365.1 uncultured Flavobacteriia bacterium | reverse complement strand
TATTCCGGAAACACCTGACCTGGATGGTGATGGTTGTCTGAATACGGACGAAACACTCGCCGGCACGGATCCGAACAACCCCGATACGGATGGTGATGGTGAAAATGATTGTGCAGAAATTGGAGCTGATCCAGCAAATCCGCTGGATAACGATTCCGATGGTGTGATTGATGCGCTGGAGTCAATCAACACAGACACAGATAATGATGGTGTGGTTGATGAATTAGATCCTGCCAATACGGATCCATGCATTCCAAACCCGAATGCAGGACCTTGTGATCAGGATGGAGACGGGTTAACAAACTCCGAAGAAACTACGGCAGGAACCGATCCTACTAACCCGAATACAGATGGAGATGCGTTTACAGATGGACAGGAAGTAACGAATGGATCCAACCCGCTCGACCCATGTGACCCCGACGATACCTTGCCTGGATGTCAGGTGGATACCGATGGCGATGGGGTTACGGACGCAGGAGAGGCAACTTCCGGTACAGATCCGAATGATCCGTGTGATTATGCGATAGCTTCAATAACACTGCCAATCCTTTCAGGTGCGGATTGTGATGGCGATGCGATCTTGGATGTGACAGAAATTGCAGACGGTTCGGATCCTTTTGATCCGTGTAATCCGCTTCCACTTGGTGAGGATTGTATCGAGGGCATCTATATTCCAACAGGTTTTTCTCCAAACGGCGCAGGCGAAGGAGAAAACGAAACACTCAAGTTGATCGTGGGAAGGGATGTGATTAACTTTACGCTCTCTGTTTATGATCGCTGGGGCAACATGATGCTTTCTACCTCCGAAGACGACTATGAGTGGGACGGGACATTCAATGGTCAGCCATGTAATGCAGGAGTTTACGCCTACATCCTCGAAGTTAAATTTGAAGATGGATCCAACGAAACACGTTCCGGTAACATTACGTTAATCCGATAGTCATGAGGAGATTTTTGTTTCTCGGGTTGATTTGCCAGACCTTGTTCGTTCAAGGACAGGACATCCATTTTTCGCAGACAGCGCAAACACCCTTATTGATTAACCCCGCTTGTGCAGGCGTATATGATGGCTGGGAACGGATCAACATCAATCATCGGAATCAGTGGTTGGGAGCAGGCACACAGTTTATGACTTCCTCGGTAGCAGCGGATGTGAATATCGGTAAGAGTGATTTTTCTGATAAGGCGCACGTTGGCGTGGGAATGCTGTTCTTTAACGATGTTGGAGGGGATTCACGTTTTGGCACTCAGGCTGGTTCCCTTACAGTGAGTGGAATTCTTCCTGTTGGAGGAGGCCATACGCTTTCGGCGGGAATTCAAGGAGGCTTTGGTAATAGAAAGGCGGACTTCACATCGCTCACGTTCAGTTCACAATGGAACGGAACAGAATACGATACAGACATCGCCACGAGTGAAGCAACGGGCATAAGTGGTTACCGTTATATTGATGCTTCAGCTGGATTATATTACGCTTACGATGCCGGCCAGAATAGTTTTCGTCGTCGGGATAATTTTAAATTTCAATTAGGTGTCGGGGGATTTCACCTGAATCAACCCGCATTGCAATATACTACAGTAAGCGGTGACCGAATGTATCGCAAATTTGTGATCCATTCTTCCGTTCTGAAAGACATTGCGATGACAGACTGGGCCATTGAAGCAAATGTAGTTCAGGTTTTTCAGGGCCCGCACCATGAAACGCTTTTAGGATTTTTATCAAAATATCGTTTTAACGATGGCACGAAGATCACCGGTCACCGGCAAGATGCTTATTTCGGAATAGGATCCTATTTTCGCTGGAAGGATGCTATCAGTCCGACAGTTCAGATTGATTGGAAAGGGTTTCACTTAGGAATGTCTTATGATCTGACGATCTCTTCAATGAGAAAAGCCTATACAGGATCTCTGGAGTTTTCTCTTTCCTACACTAATCTTGATCACGCCTTATTCAAAACACGCTCAAGCAGCAGATTTTAAGCTTCTTTTCTTCTTAAAGAACGAATAAAACCGAGGATGCGTTTTCTGAAGAGGAACATCAGCAACAAATAGGGAACGGCCATTAAATAGAGAATTCCCGAATTAATGTTGCTGCCAAACGAATTTTCATCCAGTTCGCTGCCCTGTTCTGTAAGTAGTCTGCATTGAGAACATCCCTGGGCAAACAAATCGCCTGGCACAAAAAGAACACAAACAAGCAAAAGACCGAATATCACTATAGTTCGTCGCATAGTGCAAAGTTACAAAGTTTGATCTTTTAAGAAAAGTATACTCCGTGTTTATTGAATGGCACGTACGATTCAGGCATTTCCCGTATTTTTGTTTTCGTGAGAATCTTAGTATACCTTTCCTTTTGTTTAGTATCAGGCGTCATAATGTCTTCCTGTTCCGGAAACGATCAAAATGTAGCTTCCAAACCGCTTGATCTGGACAGCTTGATTGCTCTGTACCCGGATAGTGTGAGCTTGTTGGTACAACGTGGAACGGAGGAGATTAAAGCATATAAATTCGACGAGGCCCTCGCTGATGCTGCCCGTGCGTTCAGGTTGGACAGTGCAAACCTGGATGCCCGTGAACTTTTTGCGGATGTACTGAACAATAAACCGGATCGAAACCTCACTACAGATGTTGCTGCAGCACAGAGACATTACAAGATCCTCCTAAAAAAGCGTCCAAAATCACCGAAAACCATGGTCTCTCTTGCTTCGACGTATAGTCAGCAAATGGATTTTGAAACATCTTTCAAGTACATCAATAAAGCACTTCGTATAGATAAACGCTACCGTGATGCATACATTCTGAAAGGGTCTAATTACTTGTTTCTTGATAAACCCGATCTGGCTAAATCGTCTTACGAAACGGCTGTTCAGCAGGATCCCAAGTTCTTTGAAGCGTACCTGATGTTGGGGGCGTTGTATCAGGGCGACAATGATTCGATCTGTTTGGAATATTACAAGACCGCAGTAAGCCTGCAGCCTAAAAATCCGGATGTTTTGTTCTCCCTGGCCTATGGATATCAGGTTTTCAACAAACCAGCGAAAGCATTGCCTCTTTATAGAAAGATGATACAGATAGATACTGCGTATTACCAGGCATTGAATCAGATTGGGGTGATCAAGCAGTACAATTATCACCAGACAGATAGTGCGATCTATTACTATAAATCTGCACTTCAATCGGAGCCTCGTTTTGTGGAAGCATGGCACAATTTGGGCACCTGTTACGAGGAACAAGGAGATCTCACTAGGGCTTTACAATCGTATGCTAAAGCATTAAAATACAATCCCGAATTTACCTTGTCTCGAGAACGAGCTGATGTACTCAAACATGCGCGTTAATCTTAAGATAGTTCAAGTACTTGCAGATTTACTAATACCTGTTCTGGGATATTTTTTCTGGGGATGGGGACTCTTCTTCATCGTACTATATTATTTGCTCGACCTGTTGGTTTCAGAGGTATTTATGCATCTTAAAACCAGAGCGATTCTTTTGAAACAGGGGGGTGCATTACTCCAATCCATGGGCCTTATTGGTGTTGGAATCGCCTTGATAGTCACCACATTGTTATTGGTCCGAATTTTCATGCTTCAGATCCATCCAGAAATAAACCTAACAGAAGAGATCATCGCATTCTGGAGCTATAAGGACATGGGGATTGCCCAAGGATATGTGTTAATCCCATTGGTTGCCTTTGTGGGTTTTCAGCGCTACAAAACAGAGTTTATTCAGCAGCAAAAACACGAATCACTGACCGTTTCTGTTCTCTGGAAAACGCACTTAAAAAGTTTACTACTGCTTCTTACGTTGGTTGGATTGATTACCGGTATTTCTTTTTTTATCCCTTTACCGGACTGGATTTGTCTCGCACTGCTTTTAGGAGCAACTTCTACCTATCAGTTGGTTCGCTGATTACTATCTTTTTTTTAGCCATCGAGGCAAAATGAAGGACCCAATGATGAGGTAACTGTAGTAAGAAAGCGCCCTCCAAATGAATGCCAGGCCAAGCATTAAAACAATAGAACCGCCGAGCGGCCCCATCAGTTCACCAAAAACATATTCTGCCACACCACTGCCCCCAGGCGTGGGACTCATGCGCATGAAAAGCCATAGTATGAACTGTTTAGATAAAACAAGTAGGTGTTCAAGATATCCTAGTTTAATGAATGCCGCGAGTAGGCAATTGATCACTAAAAATCGGGAGACCCAACTGCCAAAAGTGGTCCCTATTAGTTTGATCCACATAAGAAGACTAAAAGAACGCATTTCAATGGATGCTATTCGGATATCCGAAGCTGTTTGTGAAGCTTTTGCTTCCCATTTTCTAATGTAGGGCAACCGAGAGAGGGCTCTGAGCGCAGCGGGAACGAGATTTGGGAAAATAAATACGGCGCAAAAGAAAAAGATAAACACCATTAAAAATAGACTATAGCCTATCCAGAAAACACTTTCAAGACCTGAATTTGAAGGAAAAAGAGCAATGGGACCATAGATCAAAAAAACAAGAGGTATCATCAGGGTAAAGAAAAAATTATCGAGCATGGCCGTGACCATTACCATTGCGGTACTTTTCCCCAATGGCACCTTCTCACGATGTAAAATAAACATGGCTACTGCAGCGCCACTCATCACACCAGGAGATAGGGCCGATGCGAACTCCCATAACATGATAGTAAAAAAGGAGGATTTCCAGCTAAGTGAGCCCCCTGTTAATAATCGAATTCGCAGCATATAGAAAAGGTCGCGAAGCGCCATGAATAATAGGGCTGAAATCAAAAAGAATACGGATTGTTTAGACCAGTTGATGGCCATGATCACATCCGATAATTTCTCTTGACGATATGGTCCGTCCATGCAAGGAAGGAATTCTTTACTGTTTTGCAGATCTACTTTTC
>CAIYQV010000039.1 GCA_903928365.1 uncultured Flavobacteriia bacterium | reverse complement strand
GGTGACCACGTGTAAGTATTCGCACCAGAAGCCGAAACTGTTACAGTACCTGAAGGACAAACAGAGACATCATTAGCCGTTATTACTGGAAGTGGATTTACGTTGACAGTTACAAGATCAGTTGCAGTACATCCTAAACTCGTACCTGTAACAGTATATGTTTGTGTTGATGCAGGAACAAAAGACGTTCCGTTGGTTACACTTTGATCCCATGAATAGGTGGTTGCATCCGAACCGCTTAAGGTGACGGATGTTCCAGAACATACAGTTTGATCGACACCCGCATTAACTACAGGCAAAGGATTGACTGTCACCGTTACTGCATCGGTTCCCTGACAACCTGCAGCATCTGTTCCAATAACGGTATAGGTGGTTGTTGAAACGGGAGAAACTGAAAAACCATTTCCAGAGCCTAAACCACTGTTCCATGAATACGTTGTTCCACCTGTGGCAGTTAATGTAGTAGATGCGCCTATACAAATAGATACATCAGCCCCTGCATTAATTGGAGCGTTTGCAAGAACGGTAACTGTCACCTGATCTGTTGATGTACAACCATCGGTAGTTGCACCAGTGACAGTATATGTTGTTGTTCCTCCAGGTGTAAAAGTAACTGAACTTCCCGCAGTCGAACTTAAAGAGGTTGCTGGCGACCACGAATAGGTATTCGCCCCCGAAGCAGTCACTGCAACCGTATTTGAAGTACATACTGAAACATCATTTGCAACAACAACCGGCAAAGCATTTACTGTAATCACAACTGCATCCGTATTCGTACAACCATTCACATCTGTTCCTGTAACTGTATAGGTTGTCGAACCAACTGAAGGACCAAAAGAAACTCCATTCGAAATACCTCCTGTCCAGGAATAGGTTGATGCACCAGTTGCAGCCAAAGTAACATTTGGTCCTTGACATAGCGTTTGATCGGCACCAGCATTCACAGTTGGCGGAGTATTAACCGTAACAATAACCGCATCTGAAGCGGTACAACCGCTAGAGGATGTTGCTGTAACAGTATAGGTTATGCTGGAAGAAGGATTGGCCGTAACAGTAGCACCAGTTGTAGCGCTTAACGCAGTAGCTGGTGACCATGAATAGTTAACTCCACCAGATGCTGTCAATATTGTACTGCCTCCTACACAATAGCTCACATCAGGACCAGCGTTTGGTATAGGTAACGGATTAACAGTTACAATCATTTGATCTGTTGCAGCAGGACAAGGTCCTGCCGGATCATTGGATGTCAGAGTCAAAGTAATTGTACCTGAAGTAATACTTGGCGTATACGTAGAAGTCAAACTAGTTGAATTTCCAAAAGAACCGGAAGATGCAGACCAACTACCTGTGGTTGCATCACCTCCAACAGATCCGGAAAGTGTGATGGTTCCTCCTGCACAAACACTTTGATCAACATTTGCATTTGCTGTAGCTAACGAATTAACATTCACTATAACTTGATCTGTATTCGTACAGCCAGAAGTTGTACCCGTTACTGTATAGGTAATGGTTGAAGTCGCACTACTCGTTACTGAGGCACCCGATGTGGCACTCAAAGAAGTTGCCGGTGACCACGAATAGGTGGTACCGCCAGAAGCCGTCAAGTTGGCGCTTGAACCAGTGCAAATTGTTTGGTCAGCACCTGCGTTTATTAAGGGTAATGGAGTAACTGTAACTACAATTTGGTCCGTTTTTGTACATGTCCCCGTTGTTCCAGTTACGGTGTAGGTAGTCGTAGCCGAAGGATTCGCAGTAACACTCGTCCCGGTCGTCGAACTTAAACCCGTTGAGGGAGACCATGTATAGGTTGTAGCTCCACTGGCGGTAAGCGTCGTCGAAGCACCTGCACAGATGGTAACATCAGCGCCGGCATTCGTTGTTGGCAATGCATTTACCGTAACCAATACCTGATCTGTAGCCGTACACCCCTGTGCATTAGTTCCTGTTAAGGTGTATGTGGCCGTAGAAGCAGGTGTAAACGATGATCCGTTCGTAACACCGCCAGTCCAGCTGTACGTTGTTGCTCCCGAGCCACTCAGTGTGACTGCCGTTGTAGCACAAACTGTTTGATCCACACCAGCATTTACGGTTGGAATAGCCGGCGATGTGTACGTTTGAGTTTGAGAGCAGCTTAAAGCTGAAAAAGATGCCGTAACAGTACAACTGCCTCCAGTTGGTGTTATTCCAGCTAAATTATAATTCAAAGGTGAAGTGAATGGAGCATTGAAAGTTTGTGAACCACCACAGCTTGAGGTTACAGTCATCGTACCACTTGCCGGAGGGTTGGTAAAAGAAACTGCTCCTGTGACTGAGTACTGATTAGAAGTATTACAAGTTGAAGGAGTTGCTGTAACCCCTGTAATCAGACATGATGGGTTAACGATATTACAGTTAGTGGCCCCACCCCCACCAGATTGAGAAAATTGAATATATCCTGCTGAACCGTTGAAATTAGTAATCAATAACATATACCATTGCCCAGCTGTTGCCCCAACAATGTTAGCAGTTTCCGTTGCTGCAGAAGAATAAGAACAATCGACAAGTGTACCACTTGGATAAGTTAATGGAATGGTTGTAGAAGGTGATATTGCCGCGCATGCTGCTGAAATACCACTGAATGGACCCCAAAGTGCAAAATCAACATCAATAGGTGAACCTGCCGTAGTGAATTGTTGAATAAGGATGTCAATATTTCCAGAAGTTTGGATATTGAGATACATCCACATTGGATTCGGAGTAGAATAAAGACAGTTATATTGGCCTAATGATCCTACTCCAGTTGTATTACAATAATTATAAGAAGTACCTGTACAAAATGGATCGGCCACCGAACATGAAGCATTATTGCTGCCTATACATGCACCCGGACTACCCGTTGAATTTTGTGTAATGCATATGCTAAAAGTTCCCGTTCCGCTCGAATATTGCCAAAATCGTATGTAGTAAGTGGTTCCAGCCGTTAAATTTGTAGTAATTGCGGGCATCAAACCGTTAAAATCATCATTGCAACTTGATTGAGTTAACGTGGTACAGGATGCACCAGTGCTTATACTCATCGCTCCATCCGTAATACTACCAGCTTGGGTAGTAAATGTATATGAACCCGTTGTAGTAGGCGTAAAACTATACCAAACGTCAGGAGCACCTGGCGAGCCGCAACTTGGAGTACCTCCATTATTGGCATTATTCTGATACGTAGCTCCAACGGTAGTACCACTGGTAGAGACACATGATGTACTGGAAGTTAATGCAACTGCAGTACACGGAGTATTACCTTGCGATAGAGAAAATTGTACAAAAAGAGTTAATTGTACTAAAGAAATTAAAATGATTTTTTCAGAGAGAGTGGTTTTCATTTTATTTCAATTTTAATGCTTAATGATGGTGTATTCCTTCTTGAATAAGTTATTAAAACTCATTCCATGTTCAATTAAAGGCGCCTTTAACTTTTCAATTCCATTGGTTATCAGACATGTAAAAACCACATGATCATTTGTTGGATTTATACTAATGTTAAAGGCCTCCAATGTATTAGAGAGAATCGACGGGAGCCGATCCCTGTTGCCATTTTCGTTTAAGCCATTGAAGGAAAATTCATAATTCACGTAAATATTAGTGAGAATTGGCTTCCCATCCATTTTGTTAAGATCCATGACGGATCGAACTTCATCGGAAGATTGGGAATACACTTCCTCATAGGACTGAGCTGAGACCAGCGCAGGCAAGCCAATTCCACAAAGGATAAGAGCCAGCATTTTATTAAAATAATAACGATGTAACATGGGTTTCACGAATATAAACAATTAAAATTTAGCAAGTTAAATGACATAGCTACCGTGTAGAACCACAACGGCCAAGCAAATAGAATAAATAGAGCAGTTTCTGTTTCTTTCAAAACTTAACAAATTAGTAACAGGTCAGGTTCGTTTATTTGACGACCAATTTACAAATCCGTTGCCTAAAACAGCAAAAAAAAGTTTGGTAATTATAAACAATCAGGTTGTCCAAATCTTCCCTTTGTGAAGCAAAGAGAGTGTTTTTGATTCGGGACTGTTTTCTTCCACATGAAAATCATATTCCCAAGCAGCCATTTCAGGCAAACTCATTAAAATTGATTCTGTTCTACCGCCTGAAAGAAGACCGAACTTTGTGCCCCGATCATACACTAAATTAAATTCCACGTAGCGCCCCCTCCTCAGGTTTCTCCACAACAATTCTCTCTCTCCGAAAGGCTTATTCTTACCAAAATCAACCTGTTCTTCATAGATCAACG
Source organism: uncultured Flavobacteriia bacterium (assembly GCA_903928365.1). GTDB lineage: Bacteria > Bacteroidota > Bacteroidia > Flavobacteriales_D > Crocinitomicaceae > M0103. Next base: position 1,850 of record CAIYQV010000039.1, on the reverse strand, counting down.
GGAACAATTTGCCTAAATCAATGCACAAACTGAATAGATCCTCCTTACCTGCCTTTTCACTTGCAGACAAATGATCAAAGAAAATCCCTCCAATACCTCTGGTTTCGTCTCTGTGTTGATTAAAAAAATAATCATCCGCCCAGGATTTAAACTTAGGATAAAATGAACCGTCGTATTTGTCACAGGTTTGCTTCAATTGTTTATGAAACAACGCTGCTTGCGATTCATCAATATAATGAGGCGTCAGATCAATACCTCCGCCAAACCAGTAAACTCCGGAATCCAGTTCAAAATATCGAACATTCATGTGAATAATCGGAACAAAAGGATTTCCAGGATGAAGAACGATGGAAACACCAGTTGCAAAAAATTCATTTCCGTCAAGTCCGAGCTGTTTCTTCATCATTTCAGAAACTGGACCATACACCTCCGAAAAGGCGACTCCACCTTTCTCTATTACACCTCCATGACGAATTATCCTGGTTCTTCCCCCTCCTCCTTCCTTGCGATCCCAAAGATCTTCCCGAAAAGTTGCTTTACCATCTATTCGTTCTAACTCTCCACAAATATGATCCTGAAGAAGTCGGAATTGCTGTGCTATTTCAATTTTATTCAGACTCAATCTCCTACATTAATCAATTCATAATCGCGTTGCTCCAAAATGAAACACCTGGCATTTTGGTAGCCGTTACCCTGTCCTTTTTGCTCTAATTGAAAATCATTCATTATCAATTTATCTGTTTGTACACCAAGCAACATTTCAGAACAAAAAGAATAAACCACATCAAAACCTTGAGATGCCATTTTTGTAAGATCTGCGTTGTAAGCCTTACGATATAATCGCAACATGTTTTTGGTCATTTCCCGCGAATAGTCCATATCATTCGGTGTGGCGTAATGAAAATGGAATCTATTTCTGAAATGCGCCTTCATCTCATCCATACCCATCCACTCTTTGGTCCCGAAAAGAGCAATCAGATCCGGATTCAAACGAGAAGCATTCGAATTCATGCTATTCATGAACTTCAACACAAGTCCTTTATCGTTGGTTGGGAAAATCAAAGCAGTTGGAAGGTCCCGTTTTAGGAATGTCATGTAGTTATCTAAATTGGCTTCGATCAATTTAGGGTGTCCGCTTTGCGAAAGAAAGGTGCTGCGGAAGGCATCGTACATGAGCAAATCCTTTTCACCTGTCGGACGAATAAGCACCACTTGACTTCCATTATGCTTGGTTGCTACATATTCGGCTAAACCTTCCTGAAGTTGCGCGTCTGTAGGTACGGTCGTATAAACATATGGGTTTCCTTTTACAATGGATGAAGGCACCAAGGCAGGACAGATCATTCGAGCGCCATTCTGACGACACCAACGTGCTACCACATCTGCATTTTCGGGGAATAAAGGACCAAAAACCAAGTCAACTCCCTTCAATTCGTTCTTTTGTAACAACTTTTTAGTCTGAATGGAATCATTTTTCACATCATAAACAAACACTTCTGCATTCATTCCATATTGCTGCAGTGAATCTAGCGCAAGCTTTACACCCATATAAAATTCGGTTGCCAATCTGGAAATGTTCTCCCCATTTGGATCTTGTTTATCAAGATTAAAAGGAAGTAAAAAGGCTATTTTATATGAACTTTTTTTAGGGAAAAGAATCGTCGAATCAATCTTGGATTGTAATGGTGCTTCAACGGTTCGGGTCGTAATATTTTTCTGCAGCTCTTTCTTTATTTGGATCTTAATGACATCACCTGGTTTAATGCGGGAAGACTTCAGCTGATTTAGTTTTTGGAGTTCTTCAACCGTAACCATATAACGTTTTGACAATGTGTATAGTGTTTCATTAT
>CAIYQV010000038.1 GCA_903928365.1 uncultured Flavobacteriia bacterium | reverse complement strand
GCACAAAATTAAGGCTTGTTGGCTATAATGAAACATTTAGTCAAAAAAAAGCCCCGCTAAAAGCGGGGCCAAATTTTAGAAACTCCAAACATCATGTTCTACAGTTCTTATTTCCTCTTTTATTTTTTCAGATTCCCAAAGAGCATCTACACCTGTTCTGTAGCTTTCAATTCTTCTATCGTAAACATTCGATTCTTTGTACATAATACTAGAGAACCTTCTTTTCCAGAATAAATCATCGAAACTCATCCATTGCGCGTCGTTCGCGTCATTGTAAACGAAATAGTTGTTAAAGACAAACCGGCAATGAGGAAAATATAACCAAAATAGAATTTTGTATTTACCACCCTCTTTAGATCCGGCATAACCATCAACAGCACCACCTTCATAAATTACAGGAGCGATACCTAAAATACGCACATCCAAAACAGATCTTTCTTTATCAAAGAACCAATCTTCTTTCAAACGATACTGCACTATGTGTTCTGATAGAATACGTGCTTTTTTCTGTACTTCTTCTGTTACAGTTGTTTCCATTCCTGTGAACGGATCAACTATTACAGAATCTTCACCTGTTAATTTAGATGCCACAGGCTCAAACGTTTTATCTCCTAATACATTCAGGTAGCCATCAACTGCATCTCTGTAGTTTTTGTCTGTGATATAATTTAATCCTGGTTGTGGACGAAGAGGATATTTAAACTGATCACCATCTGGAGGCAATACTTCAAAGAAATCAGCTGGATTTCTTGGTTCAAATACTGTCAAATCACCATTTAAAATGTGATGCTTGATCACTGTCCAAAGGCTCCATCTAGTAGCATTCTTCACCCAAACAGTATCTTGGTAGCTGTCTAATGGAAAATACAAGGGATGATTTATTTTCTCACGAAGATCAATAAAGCTCCATACTCTTCTGCTCCATACGACATCCGCTTCGCGAACATACTCATAAGGAATAAGTCTTTTGGTTGGAATGTGCTCTTGAATATAAACTCCATCCACTACACCTTCGGAAGGAACGTTAACCGGTCCACCGTTGATTTCTTCAAACTGGGCGTGTACTCCGCTAAAACTTGCGAACATAACAGCGCATACAAAGAAGTTTTTCATTTTATTCAATTTAATATTAGTCATCATTCACGAACCAAATCAGACAATCTACAATTTAATAGCCGCAGTTGAAGGTTTACCACCTGTACCTGTACCTGCATAGATACAAGAGAAAGTAGCCATTGAACCTTTTGGCGCTGCCGCTAGAATCTTTAACGCATCTGCGCTCAAAGTGTTACCAGTTCCACTGAAAGTTTTTCCAGAACCAGAAACAGATAAAATCCATTTTTGAACTTGGAACTTCGCTTTAGTTAATGGAATACCAGGGCCATACTTCGCATAAAGCATTTTTGCAGTGCGCGAAGATGCTTGATCTCCATCAGCATAAGTACCCCAGAAAATTTCTGCTTTAGGCATTGGTTGAATCTGAAATTCAAAAGTACCTAAGTTC
>CAIYQV010000037.1 GCA_903928365.1 uncultured Flavobacteriia bacterium | reverse complement strand
TCATGAGAATCTTATTTGTCATTCTATTCCACATCAGTTCCACTGCGGTTCTTTCTCAAGGAATCCTTTCCCCTTCCGAGTTTTTAGGCAGACCGCTGGGAAGTGAATTCACCCGTCATTACGAGGTCGTGAGTTATTTTAAGCAACTGGAAAAGAATGCGGGAGATAAACTAAAGTTACAGCAATACGGTGTAACAAACGAAAACAGGGAATTACTTCTGGCCTTCATTTCAAGCCCTGAAAATCTGACAAACCTCGATAAGATCCGTGCGAACCATGAAGCCCTCAACAAAGAGGAAAAAACGGCTATTGTCTGGTTGAGTTACAATGTACATGGAAATGAAAGCGCTGGAACGGAAGCAGCCTTGCAAACGGCTTATGAACTTGTTACAAAAAGACAAGACCTCTTAAAAAATACGATTGTCATTCTGGATCCATGCATCAATCCGGATGGACGGGACCGTTATGTGAACTGGTACTATGAACAAAAAGGAAAGGCTGCAGATCTCCATGCATCTACTGCAGAGCATGAAGAAGGATGGCCTTCCGGGAGACCTAACCATTATTTGTTCGACCTGAATCGCGACTGGATGTGGAACACCCAGAAAGAAACACAACAGCGCATAGCCGTTTATAACCAATGGATGCCGCATGTACACGTGGATTTTCACGAACAAGGTATGAATGCGCCTTATTATTTCGCCCCGGCAGCAGAACCGTACCATCAGGTAATCACCGATTGGCAAAGGGAATTTCAGACCGGAACCGGTAAAAATCACGCAAAATACTTCGATCAGAATGGCTGGTTCTACTTTACTCGCGAGATCTTTGACTTGCTCTATCCAAGTTACGGAGACACCTACCCTACCTACTCCGGAGCTATAGGCATGACTTACGAACAAGGCGGAAGTGGTCATGGAGGTTTAGCCGTCATCAATGACGATGGAGATACGTTAACGTTAACTGATCGACTCTTGCATCACCATGTTACTGGAATTTCGACAGTAGAATACGCTTCCTTAAAAGCATCAGATCTCATAACTCATTTTCAAACCTTCATGAAACATCAGCATCTGACTTACAAATCTTTTGCAGTTAGCGGAAATGAAGATCAGATGATGGCTTTACAAAAGCTACTGGATGCGCACAGCATCAACTATTTTAAAGGAACTGGTAGTACTGCCAAAGGATTCGTTTACAGCAAAGAAGCGGAAAGTTCGCTGCAAGTCTCCGATAAATTCATCGTCATTAACACGGATCAACCGAAGGGATCGATGGTGGAAGTGCTGTTTGAACCTAAAACGAAGTTAGTCGACTCTCTTACTTATGACATTACCGCATGGAATCTACCCTATGCTTATGGACTGGAAGCCATTGCATCCAAATCGGTGATACCTTCCAAAGAACGACCTGAGACTATTTCCTATAAAAATCAGATCAAACAAGGGGCCTATGCCTATCTCCTGAACTGGAACGGCATGAATGATGCGCGCTTTCTATCATCCGCTATGAAAGAAGGACTCAAAGTGCGATATGCCGAAAATGCGTTTACACTTGAAGGTCAAAACTACGATCGGGGAACGCTCATTATTACACGTGCGGACAATATTCCGGACTATGAACGATTACTGATCTCTCTTGCTGATAAAGCCTCTGTTAAATTGACTTCAACCATGACTGGATTGGTGGAAAAGGGAAATGATCTGGGTTCTTCGAGTGTCAAACTGATCCACGACACACGTATCGCAATGATCTATGATGAGGATGTATCTTCCTTGAATGTTGGAGAGGTCTGGCATTTCTTTGATCATGACTTGCATTATCCAATCAAAAAACTAAAAATCGATGCCCTTCATACAGCTGTTCTTAATGAGCTGGATGTGTTGATCGTCCCTGAAATGTGGTCAGTGAATGAAGGTACTTCTGAAGCAGTTCTAAGTTGGATGCAAAGTGGCGGAAAGGTGATCACTTTGGGAAATGCAGCGAAGTTATTTGCAGGGAAAGAAGGCTTTAGTTTGAAATCGCGAGAAGATGGAAGCCCGAAGAAAGAGGATCCAACTTCTGATGCTACCAAGCACGAACACACACACATTACCTATAGTCAGGCGGAGCGAGAAATGATCAGCAACACCATCACGGGTGCTATTTTTAAATGTCAATTAGACCCCTCGAATCCCTTGTGTTTCGGATATTCCGACACTTATTACACCTTGAAATTGAGTGGAGATTCCTTTGATTGTTTCGGCCAACATGGCAATGCAGCAGTGCTTGGATCGAATGCAAAACCGCTTAATGGATTTGCCGGAGTAAAGGCGTTGTCCCGACAGTCGAATTCGTTGATCATCGGTCAAGAAAATTATGGCCAGGGCTGCGTCATCTACCTTAATGACAATCCACTTTTCAGAGGCTTCTGGGAGAATGGAAAATTATTCATGGTAAACGCATTGTTCTTTGCGAATAATTGAGACGGTCTTACTTATTCGTATAGGCCACCGCCTTTAATGCATCAATACGCACCTTCGAGTCGGTATCCCCATTCCAGACATATGCCAACAAGGTATCAGCATTGCATTGATCTACAGGAAACACATAACTCAAAGAACGCTTAAAGTTGTATATATACATTCCATTAAATTCTGAATAATAACAACTTGCGTCTTTGGCAGACAACACAACACGCATATTTGTATCCTTATGCGTTCCCGATAATACCACAGTCAATTTGACCATTGAAATCCCTTTGACAGGTAAAACCAAAGGCTGACTATATGCTTTTTCTGCTGAAAGATTCGAACTTCCAGTGTGTTTCATATAAACCCATCTGGACCCATCTGGGATTTCAGCCTTAGGAGCATCCGTATACCATTGTAAAATGTGTGACCAATAGGTTTCTCTGTCAGTTTCTCCTCCACGAATGATGCCTTCATGAATTTGGAATCCCTGAAATAGCGACAAAAACATAAATGGGATCACTGTTAAAAACACTACCAAGTTTGCTCTGCGGGTTAAACTCAAAAGTGATGTACCGAATACAAGCACGATCAAGGGAATAAATTCGATCATCGGTCGTTGCCCAAAACCGTCTCCATACGTCCAGCACCACCAGGAGGAAAGGATATAAATAATCAAGATGACGGGAAGAAGAAAATAGCAGAGTAAAAAAACATCCTTCTTAAGATAAGATGAGAATATTAAGAATCCCATGATGACAATAGACGGCGACCATAACAACCACCCTTTTTGATAGGAAAACAGAAACTCCCAAAAATGAGGATGTGCAAAATCAAACGATTCTTTTCCATAGGAATAGACGAGAAAATGGCCGGTCTGCCAATACCACAAGAATGGAAGAACAAAGACAACAACCATGCAAACCGGAACGATGATCCACTGTGTTTTCATGGAATTCCAATACAATCGTATATCTGACATCAAGTTTCCACCACTGATTCTCGCCAAAAAAGGTAGAAAGAGCAACATGACTGCATTCGTGGGCCGGATAATCATCATGAGGGCAAGAATGACCAATACCACAGACAAATAAAACGGTAATTTGAGCTTAAAAAAAGTAATCGCATTCCATATGAAAAAGCTACATAGGAAGAAACTAAAAACATGCCCAACTGAATGGTCATAAACGGTGTAATACCAGACATTTGTTCCGAAAACAGATATCAAAATTAAAGTTAGCGCTGTCTTTTCTCCTGTGCCCAAAGAACGAAGTGACACGTACAGTGCTCGCAATCCAAGCATGAGATAAACAACATGCGCAAT
>CAIYQV010000036.1 GCA_903928365.1 uncultured Flavobacteriia bacterium | reverse complement strand
CTACACCGGAACGATTGCCGATGCTGTATATATCAATGGTACCTTCAATAACTGGTGTGGAACGTGTAACCCAATGACTGATATGGGCGGAGGTATGTGGTCTGTTACTCTACCTATTCCAGCAGGATATATCGAATATTTGTATACAGTTGATGGTTGGACGGATTTGGAGGTGTTCGCAGGGACTGAAGCATGTATAGATACTGTACAGGATGGGTTCTCAAACAGATACTTAGATGTTGTAGCAGATGCACAATTACCGGTTGTGTGCTTTGAAAGCTGTGTAGCCTGCATATCAGGAATAGAGGAAAACACTTCCAATGCAATCAGTGTCACTCCAAACCCTGCAGTCTCTGAATTGGTGATCACTTCATCAACGATTATTTCTGAGATTTCAATTTATGATCCACAAGGAAGATTAGTTAAACATATCAATATCACCTCGAGCAAGGTAGAGTTGAACGTTTCACAATTGATCTCCGGAACATATATTTTAAGAGTTCAGGATCAGAATGGCATTTCTGTTCAGAAGTTCCTGAAGTTGTAAATGGTTAAAAGCAAATGGGAAGGCTGCCAGAAAAGGCAGCCTTTTTTTTGTTGGACTTAACTGAACTTCCGACTCCGTTACACTTCATCGGACAAGTTTTTCGAACCGGTTTGTGGAGGGAATAGACTCGTTTCAATCTATTTCGTAGTTGGTAATAAAGTAGTTCAGATAATCGAATAGTTTAGTCGATAAGTAATACGGGAGATTCATTAAAAAATAGGATTTTCCACTTCTGGTTGTATGTTGTTCAATGCTGAATTTCCCTGCATACATGCGCACAGCATAAGGATGAGGTGCCTCTTCAATAAATTGGTGTAATGATTTCAGTTTCCCTTCTTTTCCCGATTTGATCTCGATCGGAATAACCAATTTATTGAATAGAACTACCAAATCGACTTCAGCAGAAGATTGTTTCTTTTCTCGAACCCAAAAGACCGGTTTTACGGATTTGGTAGAATTCAAAGACATCATTTCCTGTGCTACAAGATGTGGAATTATCGCTCCTCTAAATGCGTCGTTCAAATCATTCATTGCAAGCATTTCTGTTTGAATATTCAATTCATGGTTGATAAGCCCGGTATCCAAAAATTGAAGTCTGGGAGATTTCTTTAAATCTGGTAATAACGGAGGGGAGGTATGTGTGGTGGGATAAATCAATTGGATCACTTTAGCATCGTCAAGGTTTCGAAAAGCCTCACCAACTTCTCTTGAGCGATAATTGGAATTTCCAAAATTTTGAAACTTAATTCTGGAATCCAAACCAAAATGTGCAGTAGACATGATGTGTCTTATTATTCGTGCTTCAGTATTATTTGAAGCGTATTTCACCACATCTTCCTTGTATGTTTCCCAAATACTTTCATAAATGGGAGGCAAGTCGGCGATACTTTTTGTTTCTGTGTATTTACTTACAACTTCAGGCATACCCCCAATGATCGCATACCGATTAAAAAGATCTAATGCTGTTTTGTGCGCAGCTTCACTTACGGGAATTGTATTTAGTTGTTCCAAGATACTAGTCTTACCAGTTGCATTTAAAAATTCGAGAAAGTTTATCGGAAACAAATACAACATAGTAACTCTGCCAACTGGAAAACTTCTCACTTTTTTCATAGCGTGTTCTAGCAAGGATTCGGCGGCAATAACATGAATTTCTGGTTCCATTTCATAGAAATATCGAAGCATTGCAATTGCTTCAGGGGCTTCCTGAATTTCATCAATAAACAGAATGGTATTCTTTTTTTCAGTTGTTGGAATATTATGTGAGATACATAATGCTTCTACGACAGTATGAACGTTCTGGAAATCGGTGAATAATCTCCTATCCTCTGCTAACTCAAGATTAAGCAGAATACTATTTTTAAAACCCTTAGCAAATTGATGAATTAGGGTTGTTTTTCCAACCTGTCTGGCGCCTCTTAAGATCAACGGTTTGCGATTAGAAGTGTTTTTCCATATCAACAATTCGTTGGAAATATGCCTTTCTATGTTCATAGTTGATTATATTGACGACAAATGTAACATAATCAAGGTTAATTAATTTATATATTGTAAAAAAGTAAGGGCTATTTATGGTTTATTTTGTCACAGAATAACCGTATTATCAAAGTAATTTGAACAAAAATCACTCTGAATAAAACGATAAAAGCCACTGTTTATGGGGCTTTTGAGGGGTAGTGGTTCCAACAGGAATGTGCTGCGCATGGACCTTCGTCATAACGTGCAGTGGATAAAAGCACTCCTCACTTCGTTCGTTGGAGATTTTTTCATTTTTTCTCGATCACGTGCATGCACGCATCTCGTCTAAACGAAAAAGCACCATCCTTCGGATAGTGCTTTTATCAGAGTGGTTCCAACAGGAATGTGCTGCGCATGGACCTTCGTCATAACGTGCAGTGGATAAAAGCACTCCTCACTTCGTTCGTTGGAGATTTTTTCATTTTTTCTCGATCACGTG
>CAIYQV010000035.1 GCA_903928365.1 uncultured Flavobacteriia bacterium | reverse complement strand
ACCTTTTCTTTGTTTTCTCCCGAACAAGAAAAAAGCAGTATGACAGAAATAGGTATGAGGACTTTTTTAAACATGCAGTTTTTTCAATACTTCACAGACTTCATCGATTTGCGCCGTACTCACATTCAAATGGGTCACCATCCGAAACATTCCCTCGCCAAATGGCATGATGCGAATTCCGGATTCCGACAGTTTCGCGATGATCTCGTCTCTTTTGGATGCATCCTTCAAAATCGTTACGACAATATTCGTTTGCACCGGCATAACTTCTTCAACCCATGGCAACTCATTTAATACGGCTTCCAGTTGTCGTGCGTGGGCATGGTCGTCTTTTAAGCGTTCGACCTGATGTTTCAAAGCATACAAACCACCGGCGGCGATGATTCCAGCCTGACGCATTCCGCCTCCAAAAACTTTTCTTACGCGTCTGGCACGCTTGATGAAATCTGCCGAACCGATCAATACCGATCCCACAGGAGCGCCCAAGCCTTTCGACAAACACAGCGAAATGGAATCAAATTCAGCCCCATACACCTTCGGATCGATCTTCGTTTCCACCAGAGCATTCATTAATCGAGCTCCATCCAAATGCAAGGGCAACTGATTCTCCGAACAGAAACGTTTGATCTTGCGAATCTCTTCGAAATCATAGATCGCTCCACCTCCCCTGTTGGCCGTGTCTTCTAAGGAAACGAGCTGTGTCAATGGAAAATGAACATCGTCGGGATTATTGATCCATTTGGAAATGGCATCTACTTTCAAACGGCCGCGATCTCCCTGAAGCAAGCGCACCGAAGCACCCGCATTACGCGCAATGCCGCCGCCTTCGTATTTGTAAATGTGACTTTCTTCGTGACAGATCACCTCCCCTCCAGGACGCACATGCACAGCAATTGCTATTTGATTGGTCTGAGTTCCCGACGCACAAAAAAGTGCCGCTTCCTTTCCAAAAAGTGCCGCAGCATAGTTCTGCAATTCATTAATCGTAGGGTCTTCCGAAAAGACATCATCCCCAAGGGGTGCATTGAACATGGCTTCACGCATTCCCTCCGACGGCAGCGTTACGGTATCACTTCGCAGATCGATCATTTCATCTAATTTTCGGATGAATTTAATGCTAACTTCACAATTCGTCAGCGATCTTTTGCTTTTTTTGACATATGGAGTATGTAAATTATCTGATCCTCGCCGTGACCGTCCTGTTTGGTGCCGGTCTGACTTTCTTTTCCGGATTTGGACTCGGTACTCTTATGCTACCGGTTTTCAGTCTCTTTTATCCGATAGAGGTTGCGGTCGCAGCCACGGCCATCGTGCATTTTGCTAACAATGTATTCAAATTTGGGATGGTGTACAAACACGTTCATTGGCCAACACTGTTTCGCTTTGGTTTACCCGCAATGGGGGCGGCATTTTTGGGGGCACTGCTCCTGAATTTCATGGGGAAACAATCAGTTATTTACAGCTATGTCTTATTCCATAAAGAACTAAGTATTACCTCACTGAAATTGGTTATTGGCGCACTCATGCTCTTTTTTGCACTTTTTGAATTAATTCCCAAATTATCCAACTGGAAAATGGAGCAAAAATACATGCCGCTGGGTGGTGTACTAAGTGGTTTCTTTGGCGGAATTTCTGGTCATCAGGGTGCTTTTCGGTCTGTTTTTCTTACCAAAACAGGACTTTCCAAAGAGGAATTCATCGGTACTTCGAATGCCATTGCGCTGGTCATCGACATCACGCGAATAACGGTCTATGCGACAACAATTTTTAAACTTGTTGATTTTAATGGCATAAAAACGCCGTTGCTAATCGGTATTGCCTTTGCTTTTCTCGGAACATACTTTGGGAAGCAGCTTCTCACCAAAACAACCATCAAAGGTATACAACGCGCAGTAGGAGTGCTGCTAATTGTTTACGGGGTGTTGTTTTTATTGGGTGTATTTTGAGATAACAACATGTATCAAACTTTATTTTAGGGGGTGTGTATATAAGTGAATGTACTAAAACTTGCACTCACGTTTCCGGATGCATCGGTTTGTTTGGCAGAGTATTCATTCGTAGAATTATTTAAAACAGTAACTTGAATTTCAACGTCACCATCGTAATTAGTATCATAACACGTTCTAATCGGTGCACCTGTTGCTGTTAGATTATTATAAACATTAACCTTTGCACCTGGTTCGCAGGAAATGATCAATAGAGGCGTGATGTCATTGCCTGGACTTGCGGGTTCTGAAGATATGAATGTATTGCCTGGTGCCGTATTGTCAAAGATGTGATCGTAATAATAAATAGGTGAGGTAGCACTCACATTTCCACATTGATCCGTTGCTTT
>CAIYQV010000034.1 GCA_903928365.1 uncultured Flavobacteriia bacterium | reverse complement strand
TCACCGAGATTACTTCCGATACTAAGGTAGAAAGATGTTGTTTCTACTTCCATTGGAAGGTGTTGATCAGTTGCATCAGGTCTTTTTTGAGATAATCAAGACTTGGTTTTAACGAATCGTAATTAGGTCGAGAATTGAAATAGACCACTCCGCTAACAAAACGATTGGTTGAATCTGTCAAATAAAACTGAAAAGGAGAGGCGACATCCCCCTGCAATTCGAAAAATGTTCCAAAGACGCGCTTTGAGGGTTCAAGTATGCGTTGGTCTTCTATGGCGGTAGCTTTTAATTTGTGCTCGTCCACTTTATCGTTGGCATAATTTACATAGCGTGAAACGGGCTCTGTCATGTCTATGTAGGAGAAATGGATCATCGCATTCAACGGACCTAAATCAATATCCTTGTGGCAAAGCATGTTGCCGGCAGAATCTACAACATCCTTTATGGTAAAGATTTTTGAAGCTTCAAATGAATACCCGCAATTACTTTTGTATTTCACATAGGAGTGATCAGGAAGTTCAAGTCGAAGGTAAGTTGGAGGCTTTGGTATGGCAATTTCCTCACCGGAACAAGCTGTGAACAAAATGGCAAATAAAATAAAACGTCTCATTTTTCTTCTTTTTCTTCCGGAAGTATCACTTTGATCGTTTTAACCCTTCTTTTATCAGAGGATTCTACAATCAATTTTATTTCATCACATGTAATGTACTCATTGTTACGTAGTATGCGTCCCGCGGATTCCACCACAAAACCTCCGATTGTTTCTGAATCTCCTTTCATGGCTTCGAATTGCTTTCCGTCAATTCCGGTCACCTTGTAAAAATCTACTAAAGCAGTTCGGCCTTCAAACAAGAAGGTGCGATCATCGATCCGTGTGTAGACAATTTCTTCTTCATCAAATTCATCTGTGATGTCGCCGACAATCTCCTCAAGAACATCTTCCATGGTTACAATTCCGGCGGCACCACCATATTCATCAACGACTACGGCCATGTGCATTTTCTTGTCCTGGAATTCCTTTAGAAGGTCATCTATTTTCTTATTCTCCGGAATAAAGAAAGGTTTACGAATAAGCTCTTGCCAGTTGAAATCCTCTTTTGATAAATGGGGTAGCAGATCCTTAATGTAAAGTATACCGATGACGTGGTCAATCGAACCCGAATAGACAGGAATTCTAGAATATCCTGCTTCAAGTATCAGATTAATGACTTCACTAAATGTAGTCTCCTCATTTAGAGCAACCACATCCATACGTGAACGCATGATCTGACAGGTTTCCGTATGGCCAAATTTTACGATGCCTTGGAGTATCTTCTGTTCTTCTTCGGAAGTGCTTTCTTCTTTTGTTAGGGCTAAGGCATGTTCCAGTTCGTCGGAAGTGATTCGTACACTTCGTTTTTTAGCCTTTTTTTGAATAATATTTGTTCCGTTAACCAATAAGATCTTTAGCCACGAAATTGGTGGAATATGTCCAAGGGTATTGATTGGTATGGCAAGTAGCTTTGCCATGCGGACAGAATTGCGGGAAGAATAGATCTTTGGAATTACCTCACCAAGCATGAGCATTGTAAAAGTAATGCCAACTACTTCTATAAAGAATCGAACAGTTTCATTGCCTTCATTTGGAGGTCCCAGAAATAACTCAATGAGTGCACTTGAGATGATAGCAATACCTACCAAAACAAAATTGTTAGTGATTAGAAGAATGGCGAGCAGTTCCTTAGGATTCTCTAGTAATTTCAGAACTTGCTTGGAAGTGCGGGAATCCTGAGACCTTAATAGTTCTTTCTCTTTGGGTCCGATCGAAAAAAAAGCTGACTCAGAACCAGAGGCTAAGGCAGCAAAAATCAACAAAACAATCAGTGTAAAGAAGTAAATCATGGTTTGCGATACTGGTACACTAGACTGTATCAGCAAAGGAAGGATCATACTACTGGAAGGTTCGCCTGTATTCATTTGAATCAGAAAGGTAATCCGTCTTGAGAATCTGTTTCCAAATCCTTCATGGGTGCAGGAGGCTGAGGTGCGCCCTCATTGTTGTAAGGGGATCTGTTTTGATCACGTTCCGTATTTTCCGGGCGTGATAAGATGGTGAGTTCATCGGCTACAATTTCAACAGAGTAACGAGTTTGACCTTCTTTGTCTTGCCAGGAGCGTTTTTTGAGTTTTCCCTCGACATACACTTTAGTCCCCTTGCGGATGTATTTTTCTGCTACTTCAGCTAAGCCCCTCCAAACTACGATGTCATGCCAGTCCGTGATTTCTTTCTTCTCACCCGTAGAACGATCCGTAAAAACTTCTGATGTTGCTAATGGAAAGTTTGCTACCACTCCACCATTTTCAAGGTGACGTACTTCAGGGTCTTTCCCGAGATTGCCTATAAGAATCACTTTGTTAACGCTGCCTGCCATATTTAATAGTTCTTAGAACAAAGATAGATTTTATTCCCTGCGATTAAAAAGCAGAGAATAAAAGATGTGAACAAAAGATATTCTTAAATGGAATCTAAGTATTTGTCTATGAGTCTCGGTAAAGGATAGTCAGATAGCTCTTCACGATTGATTACCCGATAGTTTTCGGTTAATCGCAAAGTCGACTCATCCAGAAAGAAATGGTGAAAATGTGCATGAATATGCTGATGAGAAAGTATGTGTTTAGACGCAGGGTTTGATATATGTGCATCCTTCACAAAAAAGCCCGGAAGAATCTCGTCTGGCATATCTTCATTCAGCGATTCAAAAAGGGGGAATTGATATAAATGTTGCCAAATGTCTTTTTCCTCTCTTTTGGTGATCACGATCTTATGGTCGTTTGCGATCAAGGCATAATGAAAAAAACGATGTTTGATCTTGTTTTTCTTTAGTTTGACGGGTCGTTGTTCAATCGTTTTGTTGTTTCTTGACAAACACATTCCTGCTAATGGACAGTTAGTGCAATCCGGCTTGGAGGGAGTACATTGTAAAGCCCCGAATTCCATGATTGCCTGATTGAATGTCGCAGGATCCTTCATGTCAATCAAAGTCAATGCAATGTCTTTGATGATTTTCTCGCCTTCCTTGGAATTAACCGGTGAATCGATGTCAAAAACACGAGAGAGTACTCGGTATACATTACCATCGATCACCGGTACTGATTCATTATAACAAAAAGAGGCGATGGCAGCAGCAGTATAAGGGCCGATACCTTTCAGTTTTTGAAGTTCTACACTGTTTAAAGGAAATTGGCCTTTTAGTTCGACTGAAATGAATTTGGCTGTTTGATGCAGATTTCTCCCACGGCTGTAATAGCCCAGTCCTTGCCATAAATTCAAAACGGATTGTTCGTCCGCTGCGGCAAGTGCATGCACGTCCTTGAATTGTTCAGTGAACTTCATGTAATATGGAAGTCCCTGATCTACTCGTGTCTGTTGCAGAATAACTTCCGATAACCAGATCTTAAACGGATCTTTGGTTCGCCTCCACGGGAGGTCTCTTTTGTTTTGTCTATACCAATCGGTGATTAGTAGCTTAAAATCACTCATTCAGGGAAATTTCTATTTTTTTTTCTGACTTAACAAAAATATAATCTTTCTGTGAACTACTTTTGGGGCTGAAAATCAGATTTTTCAATTTAAATACCTTTAAAAATGACAAAAGCAGACATCGTTGCGGATATCGCAGAAGAAACAGGATTGGAAAGACTTGAAGCATTGAAAGCAGTTGAAGCGTTCATGACTTCTGTTAAATCATCACTTGCTAAAGGGCAAAACGTTTATTTACGTGGATTCGGTAGCTTCATTGTGAAAGAACGTGCAGAAAAAACAGGAAGAAATATTTCCAAAAACACTACCATTATCATTCCTGCTCACAACATTCCTTCATTTAAACCTGCAAAAACGTTTGTAGATGAGGTGAAAAACAAGGTTAAAGTAAACTAAATCTTACCTGAGTTAGTTTATTTAAATGAAATAACTATCTTCGCACTCCCTTTCGAGGGAGTGTTTTTTTTAACACGTATTTCATCAGAAAGTAACAACTTAAATATAGAATTATGCCAAGCGGTAAAAAAAGAAAGAGACACAAGATGGCTACGCATAAGCGTAAAAAGAGACTTAGAAAAAACCGTCACAAGAAGAAGAAGTAATTCTTTGGTTATAAGTACCAGTGAACTTAGTGGGTGTGCCTACTAAGTTTTTTCTGTTTATTCATTTTCTAAATCAATTTTCGTGAGCTTAGAACTAGTTGTAGATGCTCGTCAAAACGGCATCTGGCTTGCTTTGCTGCGTGACGGAAAACTTATAGAACTTCATCAGGAACAAGGGAGTAATGACTTTTCAGTAGGAGATATTTATCTTGGGAAAGTCAGAAAAGTAGTACCAAGTCTGAATGCCGCATTTGTGGATGTAGGCTATGATAAAGATGCTTTTCTTCATTACCTTGACCTTGGACCTCAGTTCAATTCCTTAAATAAGTTTACCAAGGATACGCTCAATAGCAAACAAAATGTTGCCGATCTTTTGTATTTCAAAGGGGAAAAAGATATTCCCAAAGATGGCAAGATCGATGATATCATATCTTCATCTCAATCTATCCTCGTTCAGGTAGCGAAGGAGCCTATCTCCAGTAAAGGTCCTCGTCTTTGTGCGGAGATTACTCTGGCGGGCAGGTATTTGGTGCTCGTACCTTTTTCGGACAAGATCTCTATTTCCCAGAAGATCAAGGATCAGGCTGAAAGAGATCGTCTGAAAGATATTATGGACAGTATTCGTCCAAAAAACTTTGGTGTCATCATCCGCACCGTTGCTGAGAACAAAAAGATCGAGCAGATCGATCAGGATCTGAAGAATTTATTGGAGAAGTGGAAAACCATGTACTCCAATCTCAAGACAGCTGTACCGCCGAAACGGGTATTGGGGGAAATAGATAAAACATCTTCGATCCTCAGAGATCTTCTCAATGGTGATTTCACGAATATTCATGTGAACGATGAGTCTCTTTTCGGTGAAATGAAGGAATTCATTATCGGTATTGCACCTGGTCGCGAGAAGATCTTAAAGCTATATGATGGTAAGCTTGGCATCTTCGAGAAATTTGGAGTAAACAAGCAGATCAAGACGCTTTTTGGTAAAAAAGTTCCCCTGCCAAGTGGTGGATATCTGATCATAGAGCATACAGAAGCTATGCACGTGGTCGATGTGAACAGTGGAAATAGAAAAGGTGCTGATGGACAAGAAACCAATGCGCTTTTAACAAATGTGGAAGCCGCTGAAGAAATTGCACGTGTTCTTCAACTCAGAGATATGGGAGGAATTGTGTGTATCGATTTCATTGATATGCACGACAAGGAGAATAACAAGATCCTTTTTGATAAACTGAAGGGATTCATGCAAAATGATCGGGCGAAGCATAATATTCTTCCTCCGTCTAAGTTTGGTGTGATTGAAATTACCCGTCAACGCGTTCGACCTGAAACAGATATCAATACATCAGAAACTTGTCCTACCTGCAATGGAACTGGTGAAGTACAGGCAAGTATCCTGTTTGCTGAAGAGATCGAAGCCAATCTGAATTTTCTGATCAAGGAACGTAAGCTTTCAGGGGTCACGTTATTGGTACATCCCTATCTTGAAGCATATTTCAAGAAAGGATTGTTGTCAAAACAAATGCGTTGGTTCATGAAGTACGGAAAATGGATTCCGGTTCAAGGAGTTACAGCGAATCATTTGTTGGAGTATACCTTCGTTAACAAAGAGCACGAAGAGATTGCGATTTGATGGAATTCTCATTAGAGGAGGTTCGTTTGAAACTGGAGACGTTTTGTGCGTATCAGGAGCGATCAGTTTCTGATGTAAGATCGAAGTGCGTCCAGCTTAAAGTTTCGAATGAAAGTCATGACGAATTAATACAACATCTTCAAGAAACAGGGTTCCTTGACGAGAGCAGGTATGCGGAAAGCTATGTTTCAGGAAAGTTTCGCATTAAGAAGTGGGGAAGAAGGAAGATCTATGCGGGGCTGCGCTCAAAGGGTATTGATTCTGAATTAATCCCTGAGGCAATGAAGGTGATCGAACCTGAAGACTATTGGGAGACATTATTGTCATTGGCTGAAAAAAAACACCTTGAACTTTCCGGGAAAAAGAACCAGGAATGGGAAACCAAAATCAAGTTGATGCGATTCCTGTTGCAACGTGGCTTTGAAAATGATCTGGTTTCAGAGGCCTTAGATCAGGTGGTTAAATAATGACCCATTTTTTGATGAACGTGCGGCTTTCACCAAGGTAATTAACAAAGGTGATCTCCACATAATAAATCCCTGAATGTTCTGGTGAAGCAAGGTATTCATAGCTGCTATTTTCGGTCGAACTTTCATTGATTAGTTTTCCAGTAGTATCGTAAACCCGGAGGGAAAAGGAGTCAATAGCATCTCCCGGAGTTCGGATGATGGCCGTTTCATGGGATGCCGTCGGGTTGGGATAAAGATGGAATTCATCCATTGCTCGATTGAGAAAAATGGACCGTTCCCAATCAAAAAGAAATAAACCATATTGCCTGTCTGAAATGACGATCCGACCTGAAGGGTAATTTGCATAAACTCCCCAAGCTCCGTTCATATTGAAGTATGATTCCTCTGGGTAGGTATCGTATGCAGCAATTTCCACAGGTAGATCACGAAGGTCAAAAATCCGCAATCCTTCATTGTAATATGCGACATAAGCGAAATCATCATCGATCATGATATTGTGCGGTACAGAGTTGTTCAGAAAATTCGTTCCGAAATAGTTCTCGATCGTCAAATTGTAATTGACGTCAAGCTTACATTTTTTAAGTCTTTTCCCACTTGTTTCATCTGCAAAAACATAGGTCTTGCCATCAGGACTTAGCCACCCCTGATGATTGTAACCCTGGTCCTGGTAAAAGGCTAGGTCGTTCTTTAAAATCGGATTGGAAGGATTATTGAAATCATAAATCCGAATACCGTCCATTCCGCAATTCAAGATAGCCGTATTGTTTCTTACAAAAGCGTCATGTACCTCTGGAATATCGTCAGGTCCTTCCCAGATCAATAAGGGATCCAAAGGATTGGCAAGTGAGAAAACCCTCAAAGGTATCTTATTGAGCATGGTGCCGTTGGGTATCGGCGTGACTAAGCATGCGTATAACAAGGCATTCGTGCTATCTATGAATAAATTATGTGTTTTACCAAAACGGCTATCCTGAATGTCGGCAACTTTTACAACGGAATCCGGTAAATACTGAAGGTCTGCAATTTGCAAACTACTACTCCCTTCATCGCATACCAAATAAGCGTAATGGTCATACGTCTTTATCTCGCGGTGAATGACTTGTGCCGAGTTGAATCGACCTTCAATGAATCCACAAGGCGACAGTTTTCCTGAATCAGTAAGCTGAAAGAAATGGGATCCTTCAGTAGAACCAATGACTGCGTATTCTTTTCCTGAAAAGGTGAATCCCCAACAGCCGCTGTAACGCACTTTCGTGGAACTTGTCACGAGCGAGTCTTCATACCAACGATCTAACAGTTGGACGTTTTTAATTTCCTGACATTTAGCATTCAGAATATAAAAAATGAAAAGACAGCTACATCCAATTTTGAGCATACTAACGTAAAGTTAAATATCCATTCGTTGAATTAACAATGTCTTCAACTTTAAAAGATGTTTATTGCCTATTTTTGTACTCAAAGAAGCTCACAGGTGTCTGATTCGGTAGTTATTATCCCAACTTACAACGAGATCGAAAACGTTGAACGTATGACCCGCAAGGTGATGTCGTTGAATGAAGCGTTTCATGTTCTTTATGTAGATGACAATTCTCCTGACGGTACGGCTGAATGTATCGAGCGATTGCAGGCAGAATTTCCGGGCAAACTTTTTTTGGAAAGAAGAACGGGCAAATTAGGTCTGGGTACGGCCTATATTTATGGTTTTCGTTGGGCGATCGAGCATGGTTATGAATATGTTTTCGAAATGGATTGTGATTTTTCTCATAATCCGGATGACCTGGTTAGGTTGAAAAAAGCCTGTGAACAAGGAGCTGACCTAAGTATCGGATCGAGGTATTGTAAAGGTGGAAAGGTGGAGAATTGGCCCTTGAAAAGGGTGCTTATGTCTTACTTCGCGAGTATTTATGTGCGTATTATTTTATTGATAAATATCAGGGATACCACAGCAGGATTTAAATGTTACCGAAAACGGGTTTTGGAAACGATCCATCTGGAAGAAGTGATATTTAAGGGCTATGCTTTCCAGATCTGTATGAAATACGCTGCGATCCGACATGGTTTTAAAGTAGTAGAAGTTCCGATTACCTTTATCGACAGGCAGTTCGGTGATTCCAAAATGAGTTCAAGTATTTTTAAAGAAGCATTTTTCGGTGTCTGGAAAATGCGTAGAATGAAATTATGAGTAAAACGTATGTGCTAAGAAACGCACGTGTGGTCAACGAAGGTGTGATCACTGAAGTCGACGTGCTGATAAAAGAAGGGGTTATAGCAAAAATTGGTAATAGCATTGGTGTAAATGAGCAATGCGAAGAGATCGATCTGAAAGGAAATTACCTGTTACCAGGTTGTATTGATGACCAGGTGCATTTCAGGGAGCCGGGACTTACACACAAGGCCAATATAGCAACGGAATCAAGAGCAGCAGTGGCTGGAGGGATTACTTCTTTTATGGAGATGCCGAATACGGTTCCCAATGCACTGACTCAAGAGTTACTTGAGGATAAATTTTTAATAGCGTCACGATCGTCTATTGCGAATTATTCCTTTTTCATGGGGGCTTCCAATGATAATATTGAGGAAGTACTCAAGACGGATATTCGTACGATCTGTGGTGTGAAGATCTTTATGGGTTCATCCACGGGAAATATGCTTGTTGACAGGGAAGAGGCCCTGGAAGCATTTTTTCAGAAAGTACCGCCTGTTTTGATTGCCACACATTGTGAAGACGAGCAGACCATTCGAACAAACACGGAAAAATTCCGAGAAATATATGGTGAGGATGTGCCGATGGAGATGCATCCTGTGATCCGAAATGAAGAGGCGTGTTATCTTTCTTCGTCATTAGCTGTAAGGCTGGCAAAAAAGTATAATTCTCGCTTGCATATTCTTCATATTTCTACGGAAAAGGAATTGTCTCTTTTTGATAATTCTATACCATTGGAACAAAAGAGAATCACTGCAGAAGCTTGTGTGCATCATTTGTGGTTTAGTGAAGAGGATTACAAGGAAAAAGGAAGTTTTATTAAATGGAATCCTGCCGTAAAAAAAGCCAGCGATAGAGAGGCTGTATTTCAAGCTGTTTTAGATAATCGTATCGATGTGATAGCTACGGATCATGCTCCCCACACGCTTGAAGAGAAACAGCAATCCTATTTTAAGGCACCTTCCGGTGGACCACTTGTGCAGCACGCATTACAGGCTATGTTGGAGAAGTTCTCTCAGGGAAAGATTAGCATTGAAAAAATTGCTGAGAAAATGGCACATGCCCCATCTACTTTATTCAAAATGGTAGATCGTGGATTTATTCGCGAGGGATTCAAAGCTGACTTAGTGGTAGTGGCAAAAAGAGATCAGTTGGTTGAACGATCCGGATTGCTATACAAATGCGGTTGGTCTCCTTTTGAAGGTCAGGTATTTTCCTATGTAGTCGATAAGACCTTTGTGAACGGAAACCTTGTGTGGGATAACGGAAAGATCATCGAGGCGGGATTTGGTGAACGATTAGCTTTTAAAGGTATGGAATGAGAAAATTCCTTTGGATAAGCGTTGTACTAGTGTTCATGGCTGCCTGTCAATCGAACACTTATGGTAAAAAGAAACCGGCAGATCTCATCTCTCGGGATACCTTAGTGATGGCACTAAAAGATCTGAGTTTGATTGAGTCGCATATCCAGGATAAATATGTACACGTGGGAGTTTTTAAGGATATTATGAAGCGCTCGGGTGAACAAGTACTTAAAACCTATCGTCTCACTCCTGAGCGTTTTGAAGAAACCATGGATTACTATGGTTCACATCAATTAATGTTACAAAGCGTTTATACTCAGGTACTCGATTCTTTGAATAAGGAAGCGTCTAAAATGCCAGAAGATTCTTTTAGGGCTCCGGATTCGACTGGGTTACCCAATTTGCCGGGCTTTCCAGGAAGACCATGACACGTTAAGACTTACTCATCCACCAGATCCTCTTCGTCCACATGAAGTACATGAAGCAGTCGGTGTGCGATCGGTGAAAGAAATACAGCAACAGTCGTAAGAAAGGCTACTCCTGAAAACAAGGCATAAAAAGAGGCGAACAATTTGGCTCCTTGTGTTGTCAATTTATCCACCGGTCCCATTCCTGTCAAGATCATGGAGGCGTTCAGGAGGCTATCAGTCCAGCCCAGCTCAGCAAAATAATGATATCCCACAACTCCAATCAATAAGGAAATAAATACCATTCCGGAGGAAATCAAAAAGAAGCGAAACATCCTCCTGGCGAAATCCCTCGTGGATAGAATGTTCCGTTGTTTATTGGTTTTTTTCATTTTTCAACTACTTCCTCAGATTCAATAGGAACCAAACGAGCATGTATGCAAAGGTAATTTTTTGAAGAAGAGGAAGAAGATATTTTGCGATATCAAAATAATACAACAAGCAATTCAAAAGGATCATGGCCATTCCAACAGTGCCGCTTAGAAACAAGATATTACGGTTGTTTTTTTTGTGGATAGATCGTATTTGGTAAATAGCTAAAAGTCCAAAAAGAACAGATAGCGCAATGTAGAGATCATGATATGATGTTGCGGTAAAATTTGCGAATAAGGTGGAAAAACTTCCGGTGAGGATCAATTTCATATTCCAATGCTTGGTTGAATGGTGATTTCCGGCAGTGAAGATCCAGGTAGATAGCAGAGTGATATTCAAAAAGAATTGAGCTACAATTGCATAAGGTTTTCCGTTGTTGATGGATCCGTTCTTGGAATAGGTGCTTAATAGATCACACCAATAGTTTTCAAAGAAGGAAAACTGAATAGAAGATGGGTGTTCATCTGAACC
>CAIYQV010000033.1 GCA_903928365.1 uncultured Flavobacteriia bacterium | reverse complement strand
ATCTCCGTTTGAATTTGTCTTCCGGTGCCTCCACCAGATCCAAACCCACCAGTTCGGGATGGGTCGTTAAACGTAATAGTAGTGTGACCAACCTGATATTGACCAAATGCCATTGTGCATACAAAAGCAATAAAAAACAGTGATAAAGTAGTTTTAAACATTTTGACGATTTAGATTAGACTTGAAATCTACAAAGTTTACCAATACTAAAAATCATATTGCTAGATTTTTAACTAATTCCTGACCTAATTTTATTTTTTTAATAACCCCCATCTACACGATCCAGTGATCGGTATTGAATAGCCTCGGCTAGGTGTGCGGTTTCGATCTTTGAAGAGCATGCAAGATCTGCAATCGTCCGAGAAACCTTTAAAATACGATCATAAGCTCTTGCACTCAACTTCATCCGCTCCATGGCGTTTTTCAACAGATTTGCCCCTTCCGGACTCAAATCACAGAATTCTTTGATCTCTCTGGATGACATCAATGCATTTGAAAACACTCCCCGCCTGTCTCCATAACGTTCATGTTGTAATTTTCGCGCAGCCTCAACACGCTCTTGAATCTTCGCACTACATTCTCCTACAGATTTCCCGGAAAGCTCATCATAGGAGATGGGAGTAACCTGAACATGCAGATCTATACGATCAAGTAAAGGTCCCGAAATTCGGTTCAAATAACGCTGTACCACACTGGGTCCACATGAACATTCTTTCTCGGGGTGGTTATGGTAACCACACGGACACGGATTCATGGCGGCAATCAACATGAAATTCGCAGGATAATCGACAGAAAAGCGTGCCCGAGAAATGGATACTACTCGATCCTCCAAGGGCTGACGCAACACCTCAAGTACCGTTCGTTTGTATTCGGGTAATTCATCCAGGAACAACACTCCATTGTGTGCCAGTGAGATTTCCCCCGGTTGCGGAAAACTTCCACCACCTATGAGCCCGATGTCTGATATCGTATGGTGCGGCTTACGGAATGGCCTGCTTCTAATTAATCCTTTCATTTGACGGACCTTGCCCGCAACACTATGTATTTTGGTGGTCTCCAGTGATTCCTCCATCGACATAGAAGGTAAGATGCCCGGCAATCTTTTCGCAAGCATGGACTTTCCTGCACCCGGCGGACCAATCAAAATCACATTATGTCCTCCTGCCGCAGCAATCTCAAAGGCCCGTTTAACTGCCAATTGACCCTTCACATCCAAAAAATCAGCTTCATATCCCGTTTCTTCAACCACTTTTTCTGTGACCAATGGATGTTCAGGCGCCTTCTCCTCGCCATTCAGAAAAGCTACTGCTGATTGCAGATCCTTTACACCCACCACATCCAACCCCTCTACAACGGCAGCCTCAGCAACATTATCAAAAGGAAGAATCAAGCCTTTAAACCCTTGTTTCTTTGCTTCTATGGCTATAGGCAACACACCCTTCATGGTCGACATCGTGCCATCCAATGACAACTCTCCTATCAATACGTAAGAAGACAATAAGTCATGATTGATCTGTTCACTAACGGCAAGAATTCCAATCGCAATCGCCAAGTCGAAATGCGAACCTTCTTTGCGCATATCCGCAGGCGCCAGATTGATCGTAAGTTCCCTTCCCGGAAATTTCAGATCATTGTTTGAAAATGCCGCACGTATACGCTGATGACTTTCTTTGACTGCGTTATCGGGCAGTCCGACCATGTAGAAATTGATTCCGATCCCAAGATTTACTTCAACAGTAATAATGTTTGATTCAATGCCCACTATGGCACTGCTGTAGGTTTTGACTAACATAAGGTAGGTTTTTAGGTTTGTTACCTTAAGTTAATCAGAATTTTTGAAACCTAAATTCAGAAAACAAAAAAAGTCGACCTAAGCCGACTTTCATTATCTAAAGTTAAATAGATCTTATCTTTTGTGCATAGGCTCATCGGAAACAGTAAGTTTCTTTCTTCCTTTACGGCGACGTGCTGCTAATACGCGACGGCCATTTTTAGTTGCCATACGGCTTCTGAAACCATGCTTGTTTCTTCTTTTTCTTACGGACGGTTGAAATGTTCTTTTCATGACCTGTATGCTTTAATTGCGTTTTTTCTCAAAAATTCGGATTGCAAAGATAGGTTTATTTCAGACATATCAAACTCTTTCAAATAAAAAACTTAAAAAAAACACAATTACCATCCCTACCATGTATTTTTGTACCCTTCTCTGAAGATCCATTTATGCTCAGACCGAAAAAAGAACGAACCGCAAAGGTTAAACTTTCCAAGGAAGGAATTCAAAAAGCGAAAGGCATCTTTTCGTTTATGCGCCCCTACCGTTTCGCCTTTCTGATCGGGTGGATCTTTCTGGTGCTTTCCACTTCTGTTGGATTGATCTTTCCATTTATGATGGGACAATTGCTCGGAGCAGGTTCCGGTAGCGATGTTTCTTCCCTTAGCGATTCGGTCAAACTAATCAATCTGAAGAATATTGACGACGTGGCCATTTCGCTTTTTGTTCTCTTCGGAGCACAGGCCATATTCTCCTATTTCAGGGTGGTGATCTTCACGAATGTGACGGAAAATGTTTTGAAGGATATCCGTCAGGCTGCTTTTCGTAAGTTGATCTTCATGCCCATGGATTTCTACAACCAGAACAAGGTCGGAGAACTCACCAGCAGGATGTCATCAGATATCACACAGATACAAGAAACGCTTAAAACAACTGTTGCTGAATTCTTCCGACAAATCGTAATCGTTGTGGGAGGGATCGCGTTCATACTCGTATTCTCCTGGAAGCTGGCCTTGATCATGCTATCCACCGTGCCTGTAATGGCTGTTATTGCCGTATTTTTTGGTCGTTTTATTCGTAAACTTTCTAAAAGTGCACAAGATCAGGCTGCGTCATCCAATGCCATCATCGAAGAAGCGCTTACCGGAATAGCCAATGTAAAAGCCTTTACAAATGAATTTTTCATTCTTGGGAAGTATGGGAAAGCGGTGGAAGACATTCGAGCTCTGAATGTAAAAAGCGGTTTGTGGCGAGGACTTTTCGTTTCTTTTATCATCTTTTGTTTATTCGGGGCAATCGTATTCATCATCTGGAGAGGGTTGCTCATGACGCAAGGTCCTCATCCGGAATTATCTCCATCCGACTTCTTCTCTTTTATCATGTATACGATCATGATGGGTGCATCCATCGGTTCACTTCCTGATCTTTATGCGAGCATCCAGAAATCCATCGGTGCCACAGAAAACCTTATGGATATTATCGGTAAAGACGATGAAAAAACGATCTTCAACGGAAAAGCTACACCAAAAATTACCGGTGATGTTGTCTTTGAAAATGTTCAGTTCAGTTATCCTCAGCGCAATGACATCAGTGTATTAAATGGGATTTCTTTTGAGGCTAAGAAGAATGAAACCATTGCACTGGTAGGATCATCAGGTAGTGGAAAATCAACCATCTCCTCTTTGCTTTTAAACTTGTACGGGATTGATTCAGGTAAGATCCTGTTCGACGGTTTTGACATCCGCGAAATTGAAACGGAACACCTCAGAAAACACATGGCCATTGTGCCTCAGGAAGTCATCCTTTTCGCAGGCAGCATTAAGGAAAATATCCTCTTTGGAAACCCGGAAGCCACAGAAGAACATTTAATCGAAGCAGCTAAACAAGCAAATGCCTGGGAATTCATTCAGTCTTTTCCAGAAGGACTCAACACACAAGTAGGAGACCGCGGAATACAACTTTCAGGTGGACAAAAACAACGGATCGCCATAGCACGAGCCATCATAAAGGACCCAACGATCCTTATACTGGATGAGGCTACTTCTGCTCTTGACTCCGAATCGGAAAGATTGGTGCAAGACGCCCTTGACAAACTGATGGTCGGAAGAACATCTCTTGTGATCGCTCACAGACTCTCTACCATTAAAAATGCGGACAAAATACTTGTAATCCAACAAGGTGTGATCGCAGAAGAAGGAACACACGACGAACTGATCCATAAGAACGGAACCTATTTCAATCTTGTAGAATTACAAGGGATCGACCTCGAAAATTAGTTGAACAAAAATTCTTTCGTACATTTAAGCTATGTACACCCCTCCTCACTTTAGTGTTGAATCGAAGGACGAGTTGTTCGCATTCATGTGCGCAAACCCCTTTGGCTTAATCGTATCCAGCACTGGAAATCTGGAACCCAAAGCGACACACTTGCCTTTTCTGATCAAGAAGAATGACTCCGGAGAACTCTTCATTGAGGGGCATATTGCAAATGTCAACGAACATACAGAGATACTGAAAACAGGCCGAAGCGCACTTGTTGTTTTCACAGGAGCACATGGATATGTGAGTAGTTCCGTCTACGAGAAACCCGATGCACCGACATGGAATTATCAATCTGTTCACGCGTACGGCACCATCCGGAAACTAACGAATGATGAACTTAAATCACACTTGAACCAATTGATGAGTCAGCATGAAATAGGTCAAAATAGCCCTATTTCCATGAAAGATATTCCAGAGCGTCAGGTTTCGGACTATTTGAAATTAATCACAGGTTTCGAACTCAAGATATACAAAACTGAAGCCACCTATAAGCTGTCACAGAACAGGTCTGAGAAAGATTTTGAAGCAATCATATCCCATCTCGAAAAAGAACGCGTGAACGACAAACTCGTTCAGGAAATGAAAAGAGTAAAAAAAGGCTAACGTCTATTTCACTTCCCCCATCAACCGCTTGATCAAAGGAGTCAGTGCAATGAGGATTAACCCCGCTATCAAGGCATAATTGGCTAATTGAAAATAACCCTCAGCATAGACATTTAACTTTTCTAATCCACTGCTGGTCTCCATTTGAGCAATTGAAGCGCCGAGTTTACCTGCAGCCAACTGTCCGAATGCACTTGCAAGGAACCATAACCCCATCATCATACCGAATAGCCTTTTAGGCGAGAGCTTGGTGATGACAGACATCCCAATTGGGCCAAGGCACAACTCACCAATAGTGGTCACAAAATAAGCCACTGTAAAAACATTCAAAGAGGCAATTCCATCCTTAGTCGAACTGAATTTTGTAGCATAGAACAAGTAGAAGGAAGCTGCCAGAAAAAGAAAACCATACCCAAATTTCATCAATGTACTTGGTTCGATTTTTCTTTTAGCCATTCCCAACCATAATAATCCGATCAGAGGACTTAATATGATCACAAAAAAGGTATTTGAACTGTTGTTTACAATATTTGGATCAATGTGCAATCCCAGCAAGTTACTATCCAGGTTGTCTTTCGCAAAAAGAGAAAGAGAACCACCGCTTTGTTCATAGATGGCATTGAACAAGAAGTAGAAGAATATGAAAGAAAACGCAGCTATCAACTTTTTCCTTGCAGATGAGTCTGTTATCCGCAGTAATTCAAAAATAAAATACGCCAATGCTGTCAAACCAATGGCATACATGAAATAATCCGTGTATTCTGTTTTCTGAACCATGATAAAGATCAATGGAATACTAAGTATGGAACCAACGTACACAGCTATTTCTAAAAGCATCCTTTTCGAGACCGATAAGCTCAGTAACGGTGAATCACCTATCGGACCAAGGTGTTTTTTGGTAAATAGGAAGGTTAGCAAACCCAAAACCATAACGATTCCAGCAGAAAGGAAGCATAAATTCCATGAGTAGTATTTTCCGAGGTAAATACACAAGGCTCCGCCCAACAAACCGCCTACATTAATTCCGGCATAAAATAACCCATAACCCGCATCTCTTCTACCATCCTGCTCATGATACAACTCACCGACCATGGAAGACACATTAGGTTTGAAGAAACCTGTTCCAATGATCGAAAAAGCAATTCCGTAGTAGAACAATTCACTCGGCGAAAATGCAATAAGGAAGTTACCTATTACCATTACGATTCCACCAAAAAATAGTGATTTTTTAAAGCCTAGAATTTTGTCGGCGAATATTCCACCGATAAACGTAAAGGCATACACAAACGCTTGAATGGCGCCATATTGCAAATTGGCTGCATCTTCTTTAAGTAGAAGCTGGTCCACCATGAAAAAGGTCAATACCCCTCTCATTCCATAAAAACAAAAACGCTCCCACATTTCTGTAAAGAAGAGGTACCATAGTTGTTTCGGATATTTCCCTTCGAAATTCTGGATCGATTCCAGTGTTACTTTATTTTCCATATGCACAAAAAAAAGACCCCGAAGGGTCTTAAAATTAGATCACGTTATTTTCTTTCATTACGCGGTTCAGCCATCTGAGCATTAAGAACATCAGAACTGCTGCTCCCATCACCAAACCAAAATTCAAGAGGAAGAAATTTTCTTTCTGAGGAATCGTTTCCCACAAACTGGAAAGCATTCCCGAAAGCTTGTTACCCACTGAGATCGCAAGGAAGAATCCACCCATCATCAACGCCGTAATACGTGGCGGAGACAATTTAGAGACCAGTGACAGTCCCATAGGCGATAAACATAACTCCCCGATGGTAATGACTCC
Source organism: uncultured Flavobacteriia bacterium (assembly GCA_903928365.1). Lineage (GTDB taxonomy): Bacteria > Bacteroidota > Bacteroidia > Flavobacteriales_D > Crocinitomicaceae > M0103. The sequence continues at coordinate 2,161 of CAIYQV010000033.1, read as the reverse complement.
GTAAGAAGCAAACAACCACATAGCACTTGCTTTAGCATCCAACCCATTTGTTGCATATACCGCACCGACCATTACCAATGCAGACAAAGCCGTAATGATCAATCCTATGGCAATTTTGGTAGGCGTAGATGGTTCGCGATTTCTTCGACGCATAAACCCGAAGAATCCAACCACAACAGGTGTCAATGTCACCACCCAGAATGGATTAATCGACTGATATAGTTCGGTAGAGTATAATTTAAGGTCTTTTCCTTTTGCAGGAACTTGATCAGGCGGCAATGTCTCAAAGTACTTACGTGACTTCTCTAATTGCGAAACCTCTTCTGAAAACTTGCCTTTTGCTTTAATCTCTTCTTGAGACACCGAAGGCATTTTCTCTTCTATGCCGCGCAATGAATCAATCGTGTGCTTAAATGTTTTATCATCCGCGGAAACAATATCATTGTTGATCACCACTTGAGCCATTCCCATCTTATCAGCCACACTCGCCACGCCTTCAGACATATTCCTATTGGTATGGTCCTCTGCCCATACAGTCAAGGCATCTCCATTCTGGTGGAAAATCGCAAAGAATAAGATCACACAAGAAAATACCGCAAGTAATGCTTTGATTGCACGACTTTCTTTAGCCTCGGCAGTGAAAGCCAGATAAATAAAGAATCCAATTACCGGAAGACACCCAATTATAAAAGCGTCGTTGGTATCTGAACCAAGAAAATTACCCGGGATAATGTAACCAAGAACACCAAAAATAAACATCGGCAACACCGTATAGCTCAAGATCTTCATGGTTGACATGTCCCCTTCCTGAACCGGTTTTACCACATCCACATGCTTGATGTGTTTCGTTCCAAGGAGGAAGATTCCCACCCCAACAAGCATTCCGAAACCAGCAGCAGCAAAGGCATATCCCCAACCATAGTTGATTCGCATAAAGGCTGCAACGAAATTACAAATGAATGCACCGATATTGATTCCCATGTAAAAGATGTTATATCCCGCATCTTTCTTGTCCTTCATTTCATCAGAACTGTACAGGTTTCCTACCAACGTGGAGATATTTGGCTTGAAGAATCCGTTACCCAAAATAATGAGCGCCAACGCAATATAAAATGTAGCTACCGAATGTACAGCTAACATAAAATATCCGGCCGACATCATCAAACCTCCAATAAGTATCGAACGGCGATAACCAAGAATACGGTCAGCCAACAACCCACCGATAAACGGCGTAAGGTAAACCAAACCAAGGTAGGTACCGTAAATATCTGATTTGGTTTGACCATCGAAGCCCATTCCTCCGTTATTCCAACCATCGATCATGTAAAGTGAAAAGATCCCCAGCATCAGATAGTAACCAAAACGTTCCCACATTTCAGTTCCAAACAAATACCACAAGCCTTTTGGATGTCCTTTTTGACTAGCGTTTTCCATAAGTGTTTAATAGTTATGAGCGGTGAAAATAGAAAATTATCTTCAAATAATGGCAATTTGATGAATATCTTCGCGGTGATGTATTTCGATGCTCATACTCATGATGTAAGCGCAGGAAGGAATTCTGTCATACAATCCTCCCGCATGCCCTCAATGGAAGGATTCTTTTCCGTTGGCATTCATCCTTGGCAAGTTGAAAACTGGTCTAAAGAGATGGAAACCATACTTTCTTTAGCAAAAAAGTCTAATTGTGTCGCTATTGGTGAAACAGGACTGGATAAACAGGTCACCAAAGATCTTTCAGATCAACAGGAAGCCTTCGTAGCGCAGATTCACCTCTCAGAAGACTTGGAATTACCGCTGATCCTTCATTGCGTAAAATCCTGGCCTGAAGTGTTGGAGGTACGCAAACGATTGAATCCAAAGCAAAAATGGATCTTTCATGGCTTTTCAAAACATGGATTAGCCAAAGAAGTACTCAAGGAAAACATCCTGTTGAGTTTTGGTAAATCCCTCATCCTGGAGCCGCACCTGGGAGAAATACTTCGATTAGTTCCCAAAGACAAAATCCTTTTTGAAACCGACAACTCAGGGCTTCCTATTGAACGAATTTACGAGAAGGCCTCGGAAATTCTGGGTTTGGAAGAAACGCATCTTGAAGAGATCATCGCACTTAATTTTAAACAAACTTTCACAAAATGGCACATTGGTTAGAGCGCACAGAATT
>CAIYQV010000032.1 GCA_903928365.1 uncultured Flavobacteriia bacterium | reverse complement strand
CCCCGCTCATTCGCTCCATACGCCCGTTCCCCTAAGGGCACGGCGCCAAATCATTCGCTCCGTTGCCCGAAAAGATTCCCGGGCAAACTCACCAAGGAGCGAAAACATGACATCGAGCACGATCAGTCCAGCAACACTCCGGCAACAACTTTCCCAATACACCGGCACGGAGCTTTGGTATCGCCATCCCCTCAACCGTTCGCTGCTTTACACGGAAGGGGTGCAGCATTTTTGCGAAGCCGCGGGGTGCTATTGGTACCTCGACATCCTCGCCACCGAGGTGTTTCGGTTGCATCGGGCCATGCCATTTCTGCATATCAAGTTGATCGTGAATGAAGGCAAAGCCGACATCGTGGCCGACGACGGAAATGGTTTGGTGGCGTTCCGCCGGCATGTTGAATTTACCGACGCGCCGGAGGGAACTTGGGCGTCTTACACTGTTTCGGTAACTTCTGGTAAGGCCCGTGATCATTGCATCAGCATCTCCCAACTCGACCATCATCGCTCCGAAGTGATTCCGTTCGCGCATGATCTGAATGGATTCAAACTCGGTAAACCCTTTGCGTTTGCGGTGTTCAAAAAATGCCTTACCGTAATGAATTCTTCGTTCCTCTTCTTCTTCTGATTTTGGATCGATGATCGGAACATCATGGAATTCAATATTGTATTCTTCTATCAGCTCTTGAATCTTTTTCGTTTTACCAAGAAGAATTGGATAGGCTACACCCTCCTCATATGCTGTCTGTGCTGCTTTAAGGATCTTAATATTATCCGCCTCGGCAAATACAACTCGCTTAGGATTGCTTTGCGCTTTTTCAGTAATATTTCGAACCAACTTGTTATCAATTCCCAAGCGGTTTTTCAATTGCATTTCATAGGCATCCCAGTCAGTAATAGGATTTCTCGCTACACCGGAATCCATGGCTGCTTTTGCCACAGCTGGTGCCACATAATAGATCAAACGGGGATCCAGCGGTTTAGGAATGATCTGATCCCTACCAAAAGTGATGCTCTTTTCACCATACGCTTCCACTACCTCTTCAGGGATCGATTCTTTTGCCAAACCTGCGATTGCTTTCACAGCGGCCAGTTTCATTTCTTCGTTGATCGTTGTTGCACGAACATCCAATGCTCCCCTGAAAATGAATGGGAAACCCAGGACATTGTTCACCTGATTAGGATGGTCTGAACGACCAGTTGCCATGATGATATCCTTTCTTACAGATGTAGCATCTTTATAGGAAATTTCCGGTTCTGGATTTGCGAGTGCAAATACAATCGGATCTTTAGCCATTACGGAGATCATTTCCTTGGAAACCAACCCACCTCGTGATAAACCCAGGAAAACATCCGCTTTTTTGAACGCCTCGTCAAAATCAACGGGTTTCTTGTGTCCGGCAAAAATCGTTTTCATTTCATCCAGATCATCTCGGCCTTGCCAGATCAATCCTTTCGAATCGAACATGAAAATATGTTCAAGTCTGGCACCAAGTGAATGATATAATTTAGCACAAGAAAGAGCCGATGCTCCCGCACCAGAGACCACAATTTTTACTTTATCAATCTTTTTCTTGGCGAGTTCCAGCGCATTGAGAAGGGCTGCCGAGGAAATGATCGCAGTACCATGCTGATCGTCATGCATGATTGGAATATCCAATTCCTCCTTAAGCCTACGTTCGATTTCAAACGCCTCAGGAGCCTTGATATCTTCCAGGTTGATCCCGCCAAAAGTAGGTGCGATTGCTTTTACAGTTTGAATAAATTGTTCCGGATCCTTCGCGTCTACCTCAATATCGAAGACATCAATATCCGCAAAGATCTTGAACAATAATCCCTTTCCTTCCATGACCGGTTTAGATGCCAATGGACCGATATCTCCCAATCCCAGTACTGCTGTACCATTGGAAATGACAGCTACCAAATTTGCTTTACTCGTGTATTTGTAGGCATCTTCAGGGTTTTCTGCAATCTTCAGGCAGGGTTCAGCTACACCCGGGGAATATGCCAGAGAAAGATCTCTTTGGGAAGAATATGGTTTCGTTGGTACTACTTCAATCTTTCCCGGTTTTCCCGAAGAATGGTAATCCAACGCGTCTTGTTTTCTAATTTTAGCCATCTGCTTTGCTGAAACCGCCAAATTTAGTAAAATGTCTCCACAAAAAGGGGCAGAAAATCAGATAAAAACAAAAGGCCCCGAACATGTCGAGGCCTTTCTATATTCAAATAAATTCTGATTTTATTTGATCACTACGTGCTGGCTTCTTGTTACACCAAGTGAAGTCACATTCACCATGTAGCTTCCTTTAGAAAGATCAGATACCGGAAGTGCGATGTTTTGTGTTCCTTGCAATCCGGAAAACTCCTGATTCATGATAACACGACCTTGAATATCCGTAATTTGAACGGTGTAAGATGCGTTTACTGCTTCAAAATTCACATTCAAAATATCGGATGCCGGGTTAGGGAACACATTGAATGAAGTTGCACCCAACTCTTGCAAACCTGCCACTGCTTCCAACTGGAATTTATCATTATCATCTGCCCCGGCAAAGTCAGTTACCCCACCAATCGCTGATCCATTAACAAAAACCTGAACTGATCCATTTCCATAAGACCCATCAAATCCATCACCATAGGAATCCAACACTTCCAGTGTGTAACAATCATCAGGTAAAACAATATTAATGTCAGGCTGAGGGTAATTGCCATTGGAAGCCGCATCGGTATAGGCAGGAGAACTGTAAGCTACTGCTCCTGAACTTTTTCTTATTTTCCAGGATGTTTCTGAACCCCATCTATCCAATGTAACCTTCACTGTTATATTATTGCTTGCACCTGTTGATGCCTTTCCGATTGTTTTCGAAATCGTATTATTCGAAGCGTTTGCATCCGTGTTAGTTATTGTAAAAGTCACCAAATCACCGGTTGTAACAGGCTGATACTGACCGATCGTTACATCTGCTGCATCATAAGTTCCAAGGTTACCAGACCAGTTGTAAGTGGCAACTGTAGAACCACCTACCACTGCAGTGATAGTCGCACTCGTTAATGCAGCCGTTCCATTATTTTGAAGTTTTACAGTAAGATCAACTGGAGCACAAGCTTTTGTTTCGCCCATGTAAGATAACAACGTAGCATCGTTACTGGATGACGCAGATGCAGGGCAATCACCAACATAACCATTAAGCAATGACAGCGTACCTATGCTTCCAGCAGTTCCGGATTTCAAAATTGTTCTGTTCGGACAAATCACATACATCACGGGGAAATATGCGATGTCCATCCCTGTATTTTCAAAAGATGCAGACGTTGTAAGGTCTATAATTGGCATTGATTCGCCTGTTACCCAATCTCCTTGTGTATTCGTTCCTGTACCATTAAGATCAGCGCTGTTTGTACTAGGGTCCCCTTCAACGAATAAAACCATTGCATCGTTTGCTCCTGAAGGCCCATGTGCCAAAAAGAAATCATTCAACGCTCCAGTTCCATGATAACTCCAACATGGCCCACACCACGTTGCTGAAACATCAATAACTACCATTTTACCTGCATCTGTATAATCATACAGGTTGTGCACCGTACCGTTAATGTCGGTAAGTGTAAAATTTTCAACATAAGTACCTACGGGCGTTTGAGCCGATGCAGTTAGTGCAGCCGAACAAAACAAGGCACTGAATAAACGTTTTTTCATACTCTTTAAGTTTAAGTTCTGATTAAGATCTGATGTAAAAGTAGGTTCTTTAGAAAGCACACTGAAATCAATTAGAAATTTATTATTGGACTCCTAAATCGTTAAATTAGGGACATGAAAAAAGAAGTAGTCGTATTTTCAGGTGCCGGAATGAGTGCAGAGAGCGGCATTCAAACCTTTCGTGACAGCAACGGTTTATGGGAAAAATACCGAATTGAAGATGTTGCCACACCCGATGCGTGGAGACGAAATCCTGAGCTTGTACAGCACTTTTACAACCAGCGAAGAAAGCAGATTCTAGAATCCAAACCTAACGAGGCGCACATCCTCATTAAGGATTTGGAAAAAGAATTCAATGTTACCGTAATCACTCAAAACATTGACGACCTGCATGAACGCGCCGGTTCAACGAATGTGCTTCATTTGCATGGAAATATTACCTTATCAAAGAGTTCCGGTCCAGATCAGGAAAGAGCGTATTATCCCATCGATGGTTGGGAATTGAAATTAACAGACCTCTGTCCGGAAGGATATCCACTCAGGCCACATGTGGTTTGGTTTGGGGAAGCGGTTCCGATGTACGATAAAGCAGTTGCGCTTATCAAGGAGGCCGACATACTCATAGTAATTGGAACATCTTTACAGGTATATCCCGCAGCCGGAATCATACATTATGCCTCAAAAGCAGACGAAAAATACGTTATTGATCCAGGGATAGCACAAATGAACATCCCGTCAGATTTTCAGGGAATCGAAATGTCAGCCTCGGAAGGAATTAAAAAAGTGATCCAAAAAATCAGACTAACGTGATTACTTCTTCTTCAATTGATCTTTTACGAATAACTCGATCGCACCCGTCATAGAAGGAGCATTCGGTTGTGGCGCATGTAAATCTAACCGAAGATTGTGTTTCACTACAGCATTGGCAGTTGTAGGTCCAAATGCAGCAATCTTCGTGTCATTTTGCTTGAAATCGGGGAAGTTCTTCAATAATGATTCAATTCCACCCGGACTAAAGAACACCAACATGTCGTAATACACGTTTTCGAGATCAGAGAGATCTGAAGCAACCGTTTTATAGAGGATGGCTTTGGTAAAATTGATCTTATGTTCTTCCAAAGTGATTGGAATTTTATCACGAAGAATGTCCGTACAAGGAAGAAGGTACTTTTCTCCTTTGTGTTTCTTCATAACCTCCACGAGTTCTTCGATCGTTTGCTTACCAAAAAAGATCTTGCGCTTTCTGTATGTGACGTATTTCTGTAACGATTTTGCCACTACTTCTGAAATGCAGAAGTATTTCATTGTATCAGGAACTTCGAACCTTACCTCTTCAGCAATTCGAAAAAAATGATCCACCGCATTCTTGGAAGTCAGAATGATTGCCGTATGATCAGCAATATTTACTTTTTGTTGCCTGAATTCCTGTGCGGTTACCCCTTCCACATGTATGAAAGGTCGAAAATCTATTTTCAGCTTGTACTTCTCCGCAAGATCGTAATACGGTGATTTCTCTCCTTCAGGCTTGGGCTGCGATACCAATATTGTTTTGATAGCCAACGTGACAACAATTTAATTACACACCAAAATCACTTCAAGAAATTCTTCAGTATGTAGACTGAAACTACAAATAGTGGCAGAATTTCGAGTGTGCAAAGATATAGAATTAAATAATACCAACTTATCCCTACGCTCAAAACGGAAAGTGAACTTTTCAACACGCGGGAGATCTCCTTTAATGCCACAATTGCCAGGAAAAGACTCAAAAACAGCTTGTCTGCTCCCGGGTTCATGATCCAGAAAAGGGCGATTAATGTGAATAATACACCTGCAAATTGAGATATCGTTAGTGTATTCAGAATGACAGCATTCAGTCTCTTAGTTTCGCCGCTCAACACACCCGCAAGAAGAACTCCTGTCGTTTCTACAATAAAAAGAAGCAGTGGTACACCAAAAGCAAGCAAAAGCGAAATTCCATCATCGAATAACAGGATCCGATGAAAGAAAATAAAATTGCATAATGCAAAACTGATAAAGAAATTGGTAATTAAGACGATCGAACTAAAGGATCCAATGCGCATGTTTTCCTTTAGTTGCACCTCCATAGTATCCGAATCCCTGAAAAAGATCTCCACAACTGTACCCAAAGACCGGGAATTTATATTTCTGGAAAGAGAGATCAACAAAAACGACAAAGACAAGATAGCAACCAGGAACATAGTATAGGTCTCTTCCCTGGCTGTAAGCACTTCGGGAATAACCTTATTCAGCTGCTCATCCTGAAAAAATGTGGTCAGTGCAATCACGTCTTGTTAATTTCTTATCAAATTTAACCCTCTAACGTTAAGTATTCGTCAAATTAAGTCAAATGTGCTACCTTTGGCGCAAATTTAGGAAAATGAGAACGGATCTGTACGTACACCCTGATTATTATAACCTGGACGACCTTTTGAGCGACGAGCACAAACTGGTTCGTGATGCTGCTAGAGCCTGGGTTAAAAAAGAAGTATCGCCAATTATTGACGAGCACTACGAAAAAGCAACTTTCCCCAACCACCTGCTTGCAGGCCTTGGAGAAATTGGTGCTTTCGGACCATATATTCCGGAAGAATATGGAGGTCCGGGGCTTGATCAGATTTCCTATGGATTGATCATGCAGGAACTTGAGCGTTGTGATTCAGGTTTACGTTCAACTGCTTCTGTGCAGTCTTCTTTAGTAATGTATCCGATCTGGAAATATGGTTCGGAAGAACAAAAACAAAAATACCTGCCAAAACTTGCTACCGGTGAGATGATGGGATGTTTCGGATTAACAGAGCCAGATCATGGTTCCAATCCGGGCGGAATGACAACTAATTTTAAAGATGCTGGTGACCACGTCATCTTGAACGGAGCTAAAATGTGGATTTCCAATGCGCCATTTGCTGATATCGCTGTTGTTTGGGCAAAAGATGAGAGCGGACGTATACATGGAGTGGTGGTCGAGAGAGGAATGGAAGGATTCTCAACTCCTGAAATGCATGGCAAACTTTCTCTAAGAGCTTCATCCACCGGAGAATTGATTTTTGTTGATGTTAAAGTTCCTAAAGCAAACATCCTTCCGGGAAGAACAGGCTTGGGAGCTCCGCTTAGCTGTTTGGATTCTGCACGTTTCGGTATTGCATGGGGTGCATTAGGCGCGGCTATGGATTGCTACGATCAAGCACTT
>CAIYQV010000031.1 GCA_903928365.1 uncultured Flavobacteriia bacterium | reverse complement strand
TTTTCTCGGGATGAAACTGACATCCTAAAAAGTTATCCTTTTCCAATGCTGCAGAAAAAGGAACAGCATAATTACATATTGCCGCCGTATATATACTCTTTGGGGCATAATAGCTGTGCACAAAATACACATCTGATTTCAAACCATTTAACATTCCGTTGGTTTCTTCAATCGTATTCCAACCCATGTGTGGAATTTTCAAAGTGTCGTCAAATTTGACTACTGAGGCATCATCAAAAATGCTCAGTCCCTGCGTATTTCCTTCTTCCGTAGCTTTGCACATCAGTTGCATACCTAGACAAATACCCATGACCGGTTGAGTTAATTGCGGGATCACCTGATCCAGGCCGCTTTGTTTCAATTGTTCCATGGCAGGAGCTGCATGTCCTACACCTGGAAAGATTACTCTATCCGAAGAACGAATCTCTGCTTCATTAGCCGTGAGAATAGGCTCAATCCCCATTCTTCTGAAAGCCGAAGCAACAGAAAAAACATTGCCTGCGCCGTAATCTATGATCGTTACTTTCATTACAACATTCCTTTGGTGGATGGCAATACGGCATTAAAACCATCTCTGCGCTTTGCCATTTTGATTGCCTTAGCAAATGCCTTAAAAATCGCTTCAATCTTATGGTGCTCATTTACACCTTCAGCTTTGACATTCAAGTTACAACGTGCTCCATCTGTAAACGACTTGAAGAAATGAAAGAACATTTCTGTTGGCATCTGACCTATGGATTCACGCTTAAACTCCGCTTGCCACTCTAACCAGTTTCGTCCGCCAAAATCGATCGCTACCTGAGCGAGACAGTCATCCATTGGCAGACAGAATCCGTAGCGCTCGATTCCTAACTTAGAGCCCAGCGCTTTAGCAAAACATTCTCCCAAAGCAATAGCAGTATCTTCGATCGTATGGTGTTCATCTACCTGAAGATCACCTTTTACAAGAATTTCCAGATCCATTTGTCCATGTCTTGCCAACTGATCCAACATGTGGTCGAAGAAATGGATTCCCGTATCGATGGCTGATTTGCCTGTTCCATCCAGGTCGATACGAATAGAAATGTCTGTTTCATTCGTTTTGCGGGAATAAGCTGCTATCCGTTCGCCCAACTTTAAAAACGTATAAATCTCATCCCAATCGACACTCTGAAGTGCTACATGTTTGAGCAATTCAGCTTCATTCGACGATACTTCATTTTTCCCGGGATCGTTCGGATTAACCATATAAATGGCTTTTGCACCTAGGTTTTTAGCCAGTTCTACATCTGTCAAACGATCACCAATCACAAAGGAATTCACCAGATCATATGAGCCATCCATGTACTTTGTGAGCAAACCAGTTCGAGGTTTACGTGTTGGGGCATTTTCATGCGGAAAAGTGGTATCGATGCATTCTTCCGAAAAAATGATACCCTCAGAGCGCAATGCATCCACCATCAATGAATGTGGACCGGTGAAATGCTCGTGCGGATAAGAAGCAGTTCCCAAACCATCCTGATTGGTAACCATAACAAGTTCAAAATCCAGTTCACGAGCGATCTTCCCTAATCCAGAAAAGACTCGCGGATAGAATTTAAGCTTCTCAAAACTATCTACCTGAAAATCAACAGGCGGTTCAAGTATCAGGGTTCCGTCACGATCAATGAATAATACACGTTTCATATCAGCTAAAATACGTATTAATGAATTCCATCAGTTTATTGTTTTCTTCTGGTGTTCCGACAGTTAGGCGAAGTGTATTTGAACACAGGGGTTGTTTACTTCTATTTCTAACAACCACTCCCTTTTTGATCAGGTAATCATACAAATCGTCTGCACCCTCGACGCGAATCAAAATAAAATTGGCATCACTTGGATAAACATTCAGGATTCGGGATTCAGCATTCAGGAACTTTTCAAGCCTGCTTCGCTCTTCTTTGATAAGTAAGATCTCTTTTTCCGTCTGTCCAATATGCTGCAATTTTTGTAAGGCGAAATTCTGTGTCAGCAAATTGATATTGTATGGAGGTTTAACCTTATTGACCCATCCGATAAGTTCTGTAGACGCAATCATCAAACCTAAACGGATACCCGCCATTCCGTAGGCCTTAGACAACGTTTGTGAAATCACAAGATTTGATTGCTCTTGAATGAATTTGCTAAGTGAAGGTTGATCTGAGAAATCAATGTAAGCTTCATCAATCACCACTATACCTTCAAATTCACGTGCGATCCTCAGCATGTCGCCTACCTCAAAACTATTGGCCGTTGGGTTGTTGGGCGAACAAATGAAAAGCAATTTGCTTCCCTTAGAAGATTCAATAATCTGGTCGACTGGCAACGAAAAATCCTCATTTAATAAGATTTCGTTGAGCTCTATATTGTTGATCTTAGCCGAAACTGAATACATTCCGTAAGAAGGACTAATCGCAGAAACGCGGTCCTTGCCTGGAACACAGAACAAGCGAAACAGCAGATCAATGCATTCATCAGACCCATTTCCAAGAAACAACTGATTTACAGATACGCCTTTGATGTCACCAATCCGTTCTTTCAATTTTCGTTGCAAAGGATCCGGGTAGCGGTTTACACCATTTTCAAAAGGATTTTCATTGGCATCTAAAAAGATACTTGCTTCACCTTCAAATTCATCCCGTGCTGAAGAATAGGGCTTGATATCCTGAAGATCAGGTCGAATGAGTTCGTTTAAATTCTTCATTTGCTCAATTCTTTTAGTCTTACAGAAACAGCATTTTTATGTGCATCCAACCCTTCTGATTCTGCCATTACCTCTATCGTTCTGCCAATATTTTGAATTCCTTCAGGACTGATCTCCTGAAACGTAATCTTCTTGATGAACGAATCCAGAGAAACACCTGAGTACATGCGAGCGTACCCATTTGTTGGCAAGGTATGATTTGTACCTGAAGCGTAATCTCCTGCGCTTTCTGGTGTATACGGTCCTATAAATACAGATCCTGCATTTACTATTCCAGGCAGCAAATCTGAATTGAACTCGGTTTGAAGGATCAAATGTTCAGGAGCATATTGATTGATAATAGAAAGTAATTCTTGCTTTTGAACAACAATTGCAGAAGAGTTTTCCAATGCTTTAACAGCCAATTCATTTCTTGAGAGTTGCTGAAGTTGCACATGTAAAGCCTGTTGTACTTCTGCTACTTTCTCCTTGGAGGTAGAAAGTAAAACTACTTGAGAATCGGCGCCGTGTTCCGCTTGTGACAATAGATCCGCCGCTACAAAATTTGCATTTGCCGACTCATCTGCTACTACCATTACTTCACTTGGTCCTGCCGGCATATCGATTGCAACACCAAGTTGTTGAGCAAACTTTTTAGCAGATGTAACATACTGATTACCTGGCCCAAAGATCTTGTAAGATGAATTAATGCTTTTAGTACCTAACGACATGGCTGCTACAGCTTGTATTCCGCCTAATTTAAGCACGCGTGTCACACCAACTGATCGTGCCGCAAAAAGAATAGCAGGATGAATTTTACCATCCTTTCCAGCCGGTGAACAAAGTGTAATCTCCTTACAACCTGCAATTGACGCAGGTATACCAAGCATAAGCACCGTAGAAAAAAGTGGCGCTGTTCCTCCCGGAATGTAAAGCCCTACACGTTCAATCGGCACGGACTTTCTCCAGCATCGAACTCCAGGCATCGTTTCTACGACTTTAGCTTCTTCGAATTGATTAGCGTGAAAAACACTAATATTTTTCGATGCTTGGGTGATGGCCCGTTTCAACTCTTCACTCAACAATAACGCTGCTTCTTCAAATTCTGCCTGAGTTACTTCGAGTGACTCCAGTTCTACCTTGTCGAATTTCGCAGTATAACGAAATAAGGCGTTATCACCTTCGCTTTGCACATCATCAAAAACAGATTTTACTATTTCCTGAAGGTTCTGTTGCGAAAGTTCGGGCCGACGAATAGCCTCTTGAATTTCAGCTGATGTTGGATATTCAAGTATTCTCATCGCACCATTTTTTCAATTGGAACCACCAAGATTCCTTCGGCACCAGCCTGCTTCAACGCGTCAATATTCTCCCAGAATTGATCTTCCGAAATAACGGAGTGCAACGAACTCCAGCCTTCCTCAGCAAGTGGAAGGATTGTCGGACTTTTCATGCCCGGTAAAATGCGTGTAATTTCAGGGATGGCGGAATTCGGGGCATTCAAAAGGATATATTTAGAATTCTTTGAAGCCAATACAGCCTCCATTCTAAAAAGTAGTTTTTGAAGAATAGCTTCTTTATCAGCCGGCAATCCCGGTGCTTTAACCAACACGGCTTCTGACTTCAGAATTACCTCTAATTCCCTCAATCCATTCATGAAAAGGGTATTTCCAGAAGAAACGATATCACAGATCCCGTCAGCTAGTCCAATTGTTGGAGCAATCTCAACTGAACCCGAAATAGTGTGTATCTCCGCTTTTACTTTATTCAGATCCAAATAATCCTGAACCGTACTCGGGTAAGATGTGGCGATCTTTTTCCCTTCAAAATCCTTAACCGACTGAATAGTCGAATTCTTCGGAACAGCAAGTGAAACACGGCATTTAGAGAAATTCAACTTAAGCATCACCTGTAACTGTGATCGTTCTTCAATCAAAAGGTTTTCTCCAATAATGGCAATGTCGGCAACTCCATCGTTCACATATTGTGGGATATCTGAATTTCTCAAAAACAAGACTTCCAAAGGAAAATTTGGAACGACTGATTTCAACTTTCCGTTTGAAGCATCCACCTTCAAACCGCATTCTTTCAAGATCTGAAGTGAATCCTCCAATAATCTTCCTGATTTCTGTACAGCTATTCTTAACATTACTCTTTTTTTAAGCCTGTGACGGGGAACAAAAAACCCGCCGGTTAGTCCAGGCGGGTTAAAGTTATTCTAAAAGACACAAATACCCATCACGCCCGGACAAATCCGAAAGAATGATGATGCAAATGTGTTTTATTCAATTTCATGATGCGAATATATTTACTTTTTCAAATACTTAGCAAAATCTTTTGCAAAATATGTCAGAATACCATCTGCTCCTGCACGACGAATAGACAGTAATAACTCACTTACTGCCAACTCATAATTGATCCAGCCTTTTTCAGCTGCAGCATAAATCATAGCACATTCGCCGCTCACATTATAAGCTGTTACAGGAACTGTAAAATTTTCTTTGAGCATATGTACGATATCCAGGTAGCACAATGCTGGCTTAACCATGATCATGTCTGCTCCTTCACTCACATCAAGTTCCGCCTCCAACAATGCCTCCCGCTTATTGGCAGGATTCATTTGATACGTCTTTTTGTCTCCTGATTTCGGTGCAGAATTCAGGGCATCTCTGAACGGACCATAGAAAGCACTTGCGTATTTTGCTGTGTACGACATTATCGAAACATCCGTAAATCCATTCACATCCAAGGCCTCCCTGATACTGCCAACACGTCCATCCATCATATCGGAGGGTCCCACAATATCAATTCCAGCCTGTGCTTGTGCGACAGCCATTTTATTCAATAAAAGCAATGTCTCATCATTGAGGATCTTGCCATTTTCTACTAAACCGTCATGTCCATCCGAAGAATAAGGATCCAGAGCCACATCGCTCATCAGGACAATTTCCGGAAATGTTTCTTTAATTTTTCGGATCGCTTTCAGATAAAAATTATCCTCATTCCAACTGTAAGAACCTGTTTTATCCTTCAATGAATCTTCTACCGCAGGAAATAGATCATAAGTCATGATACCATAGGATAAACATTCCTCTAATTCATTCAGCAGCAAATCCAGCGACCATCGGTAATTGTTAGGCAGTGAAGCGATCTTCTCTTTTACATTTGTGCCATCTTTTAAAAATAAGGGATAGATCAAATGCTCAGTACCTATCTTCGTTTCTTCAACCATAGCTCGAATGGCGATAGATTTACGATTTCTTCGTGGACGTATATTCATACAATTTCTTTCGTTTCAAAGGTAGGAAGTTCCATTTAATCACATGTTTTAAAAACAATGTTTCTGAATCCTATTGATTTTTTTTATCTTTAGCGCGCATTCTGGATATTATGAAACTAAACTTCTATTCAAAGACTTCCATCTTACTGTTAGTCATAGGCTTAACTTCATGCGGTGGAGGGAACGACAAGGAATCCATTGATAAAGAAGCATTGGATCCAACCGCTTCTCTAAACACAAATTTTGATGGAAAAATCTTTAGTATACCATCACCTGTTCAAACGGCGATGCTGATTAAGGATTTAAAACTTCCTTTTGATGGCAACATGTTGAATGCTGTTGAGAACTCAAAGAACTATTCTACTGAATTCTCACAAGCCATCAATTTGGGCATCTATGGTACAGACTTGGGATATTGCGCGCTGTATGAACAGAAGAATAATGCCTTGAAGTACCTTTCTGTGGTAGAGAAGATCACTGGAGAACTTGGGTTAGAAGGTGCATTCGATAAAAATTTCATGTCTCGTTTTGAGAAGAATTCTGAATATCAGGATTCTATGGTGGTCATTGTATCAGATGCTTTTCGTAAGGCAGATTACTTCCTGAAAAACGCTAAACGAAAGTCAACTTCCTCATTAATCCTCGCTGGCGGTTGGATTGAGTCTATGCATTTTGCTTGTAAGATGAGTGCTCAGTCAAACAATGCTAAAATTAAAGAACGTATCGGTGAGCAACAGCAAACGTTGAATACGATGATCGAGATCTTGAAAGAGTACAACAAATCAAAGCAGAATGATGCATTGATCACTTCGTTGTCAGATCTTAAAACCGATTTTGATAAAATCGTTATCGAATACACTTACGTTGCGCCAAAAACAGACGTAAAAAATAAAACAACAATACTGCAAAACGAACTTAAAGTGAGCATTTCGAAAGAATTGCTTACATCTATTTCGGAGAAGATAAATGCTATTCGTGAATCTGTGATTAAATAAGCCCTATGAAAACTTTTTTTCGTATTATACTTGTTACTTTACTTCCATTTATAGGAGCAGCTCAGGACTGCGAATCTATTGTTCGAACGTGCGAATCGTATCTTTCCGGTAAAAGTGGCAATGTCAAATTTATATCTGATGGTCAGGTTTACACTGCTTTTCTTGATAGAGAAAAGGCAGAATTCAAAACCACCTTCTTTGGAGGCTCTACCTACCGTATCGCAGCTAGCGCAGGAACAGATGATGAATATGTGATCTTTACCATTAAAGACCCAAATGGCAAGGTATTGTTTACAAACAGTAAATTCAAAAATGCTCCATACTGGGACTTCAAAGTACAGCACACCATCCCTGTAACGATAGAGACTGAACTTGACCTAGACAAGAAAGTTACTGGTTGCGCTGTCATGTTGATCGGATTTAAACAATAATCCCCTTTTGAATGAGCGAACGCATTCTCCGTGCTTTAATGCAGCTTTTCGCCATCATCGCTCAGGTGGATGATGCTGCAGAAGAAAAAGAGGAAGGAGAAGTACGAGTTACCAGTACCAATGGTCGAAAGATCATTGAATCGTTTCTTCGCACAGAGCTCAGTTCGACACTTGTATCACATTACCTTGAACTGTTCGACAGCAACCTCAATTTGTTGCATGCCAAGCAAAAAACCAAGGATGCAGACAAGAAAAGAAATTCACTCAATTCGGTAAAAGTATTGAAGATCTGTTCTCAGATCAACGAGGAATTGCGTCAAAAGCAAAAAATCATTGTATTGATCCGGATCTTCGAATTTATTCAGTCGAATGAGCGGATCCAGGAACAAGAGTTGGAATTTGTCACCATTGTTTCAGACGCATTTAATATCTCCAAAGAAGAATTCGAACTTATTTTCGCATTCATTTTTAACGACCAACCGAAACTTCGTGATTTTGAGAATGTGCTATTCATTAACAAGCATGAACAGCAAGGAGATCGCACACTTTTCCTGGAGGGTTTAGACAATGATATTTTAGTATTGCATGTAGAAAGTGTCAACATCCTCTTCTTCAAGTATTTCGGTAACGATGTACTTAACCTGAATGGGCAGTTCATCAATAATGAGCGTACTCACATTTTTACCCAAGGTTCAGCACTAAAAACTTCTAAAAGCAAGCATCTCTATTATTCAGATGTAATCAGTCAATTCTTTCACAAGGGCAATCAGAATAAGATTGTTTACGCGGCAAATGAGATTGCCTATTTTTTCAAAGGAGATCGTCAAGGACTCCATACCTTCTCATTTTCAGAGGAATCCGGTAAACTTTTGGGAATTATGGGAGGTTCCGGGACTGGAAAATCCACTTTATTAAATATTCTGAATGGTCAGTACCCACCATCTTCGGGCAGCGTGACCATTAACGGAATTGATATCCATAAGGAACAGGATAAACTCCAGGGACTTATCGGTTACATTAGTCAAGATGACCTTCTTATCGAAGAATTAAGTGTTTATCAAAATCTCTACTTCAATGCGCGACTTTGTTTTGGTCCACTAAGTGAATTCGAGATTAAAAAGAAAGTGGTAGACACCCTTCGAGCAGTTGGACTATATGAAATCAAGGATCTCGTTGTTGGAAGTCCGCTCGAAAAGGTCATTTCAGGAGGACAGCGTAAACGACTGAACATTGCTCTTGAACTAATTCGTGAACCGGAGATTCTAATTGTAGATGAGCCTACTTCAGGCCTGTCATCCCGCGATTCAGAGAATATAATGGATCTATTGAAAGAAATGACTTACAGTGGTAAGCTCATCTTCGTTGTTATCCATCAACCTTCGTCAGACATCTTTAAAATGTTTGACCGCCTTTTCATTATTGATCAAGGAGGTTATCCAATTTATGATGGCAATCCCATTGAGGCTGTCACCTATTTCAAGCACACCATGCATCAAGGCAATGCGGATGAGAGTGAATGTCCGTTGTGTGGAAATGTAAACCCTGAACAGATCTTTAATATCGTTGAGACACGTATCGTAGATGAATATGGTGAATTAACCGAAAATAGAAAGATCCTTCCGGAAGAATGGAATGAAAAATACCTGCTAACTGAACACCGTTCTGTTGAAACAACCGATCATTCTATCCCTAAACCTGCTTCACGTATTGCAGGCAAAATGTCTCAATTACGTATCTTTTTTATTCGGGATCTTTTAAGCAAATTAGCGAACAGACAATACCTCACTATCACACTGTTGGAGGCCCCACTACTGGGACTGATGCTTTCGTTCTTTGTGAAATATTTTGCCGAAAATGACGGCAACGAAGCTGTTTATTCGTTTTATCAAAATGAAAATTTACCACAGTATATTTTCATTGCAGTGATTGTATCCCTTTTTCTGGGACTGACTGTAGCTGCCGAAGAAATTCATAAAGACAAAAAACTTCTTAAGCGGGAAACCTTTCTGCACCTATCAAGACACAGCTACTTATTATCTAAATTGCTCATCCTATTCCTTGTTTCTGCCATCCAAACCACTTTGTTTGTAGGTATTGGGAATTTCATTCTTGAAATTGATGGCATGTTCTGGCATTACTGGATCATCTTGTTCTCCACTTCATGTGCGGCAAATGTCCTTGGACTTAATATCTCCAGCGCATTTAATTCTGCAAAGGTCATATACATCGTTGTTCCGATATTGATCATTCCACAATTATTGTTCAGCGGGGTGATTGTGAAATTCGACAAACTTCATCCTGTGATTTCCCGATCGAACTCAGTTCCTTGGGTGGGGAACATTATGCTATCACGATGGGCATATGAAGGTTTGGCAGTAGCTCAGTTCCGAGACAATTCACTGGAAAAAGATTATTTCGAACTAAACATTCAAAAATATGAAGCTCAGTGGAGAAAGGATTACTGGATTCCTGAGATGGAACAACTGAATACCACGTTGCTTTCCCATTCAGCTACGGAAAGACAAAAAGAATCTGCACGTAACGTTCTGATCACTGAAATAGGTAAGCAACTCTCTCGCTGGGATAATCTTCCTTGTGAATCATGTATTTCAGATCTATCTTCAAAAAACTATACAACGAGCTTGCAAAATGCTATTCATGGATTTCTGGAAGTGCTTAACCGTCAATACACCGATAATTTCAATCAAGTTAACGACGAGATTGAAGCAATGAAGAATAAAAATGTGTCAGGCTACAATGAACTAAAACTGAAGGTCACCAATGAAGCGCTCTCTGACCTGCTAAGCAATCGCCTGGAAGCGAATAAAATACAGATGTACGAGAATCATCTGGTAAGAAAAGACAATCCAGTATTTTATCCTTCAAACGAAAGGAATTTCTTACGCTCACATTTTTACGCCCCTACAAAACAACTATTTGGAACTCAAATTGACACCTTTCTTGTTAATGTAGGCATGCTTTGGTTCTTTACATTTCTCTTTCACCTCCTGCTCTATTTCGATGTCTTGAGATGGATCTTTGAAACAGCCTCGTACTACAGAGAGCAACTAACAAAAAAGCCAACCCGATAGGATTGGCTCAATGATTTCTATACAAACTTATTACATCAACATTCCGCCGCAAACATTGATCGTTTGGCCAGTGATATAGGCCGACATATCTGATCCCAGGAATATCGTCAGATCAGCTACATCTTTTGGTTGCCCCCCTCTTTTCAACGGAATGGCATTTCTCCATTCTTCGACAACTTTTTGATCCAAGACTTCTGTCATTTCCGTTTCGATGAATCCCGGAGCGATCGCATTACAACGAATATTTCTTGAGCCAAGTTCGGCAGCAACAGATTTAGTAAATCCAATCAAACCTGCTTTGGAAGCAGCGTAGTTCGACTGACCGGCATTTCCTTTAACACCAACCACAGACGACATATTAATGATTGAACCTTTACGTGCTTTTAACATAGGCTTCTGAACAGCCTTGGTCAGGTTGAACGCAGATTTCAGATTGGTATTAATTACTTCATCCCATTGTTCTTCTGTCATACGCATAAGCAACGTATCGCGCGTTATTCCGGCATTGTTTACAAGGACATCGATCGTTCCGAATTCGGCAACCACATCATCCACCAATTTTTGAGCTTCATCGAATTTCGCAGCATCAGATTTAAAACCTTTCGCAATTCCACCGTCACGAGATAGCTCATTTTCCAATGCCCTCGCTTTCTCCTCTGATGACAAATAAGTGAACGCCACTTTTGCACCTTGTTTTACACATTCTTCTGCAATAGCTTTTCCAATCCCTCGCGATGCTCCCGTAATCAGCACGACTTTATCTTGTAGTAAACCCATAATTCAATTTTTGTCAAAGATAGGAATTGAGCGCACAGTGGCTGATAGTTATTTGAAAAGTATCACACGATTAGATGTTGAAAGGAGATCATTCTAATTTTTTTTGAGAAAAAATAACAAAATGCTATATTTGAGTAGGTTTAGTTGTAAAAGGTAGGTTAGGTTAGTCTAAAGGGAACACTTGTTGTTCCCTTTAGCACCTTTACAAGTTCTTTAATCGAAAAAGTCCCATGTAACTCCCAGCTTAATTTGGAAAGGAGAAACCGGATAGCCATTCAACTGTTGAATGCTTCTGGATGACCAAAACGAATGAATGTTTTCTAACCTAAAGAAAAATTTAAATTCATCGATCTGAAATCCACCATAGTAATGCAGTACAACTTGCTGAGACGCTGTCTTACCTGATGGAACAACAGAGAGTGCTCCCACCTGAGGTAAATACCCAAGAGATTGAAAAGCTGATAAGTAGCCAATTTCTACTCCCGTATAAGAAATCATTTTACGCGCTTTGAAGATGCCTCCTTTCAGATAAATACGGCCATACAATTGATGAGTAGGAATGATTGCTTCCATTCCACTTACTTTCGTAAATCTGTAATTCAACTGGGTATAAACTGATTTAAGATGATATCCTAACGAGGTCCCAAACTGAATAAAATCCAGTTTAGTCAATGTATCATTTCTCCATATAGAATCGATAAACCAGTAATTTTTTCGAAGCAAGGTTTGCGAAACATTCGCTTCCAACGACAGATTTCGCCACTCCTTTTGAGCCTGTAGGGCATGGTGACTTCCCACTTGTTTTGTCCAAGTCTGATCTATTGGCAACGTATTGTTTCCCAGAGCATAACGCTGATAATAATCTGGCAATTTCGCATATGCGACTGAATTTAATTTCAGCAGAATACCAGATAAACTATATCTTAACGAGAACTCTTCTCCCCATTCATTTTGAGCTCCTTGTAGATTGTATGAAACATTTCCTTCACATCCCAATCTCTTCCCTGAATAATAACCATGAGATTTCAAGGTCAATTCTACCGTATCCCTGAATCGGCCTAGGTTTTGAAAATTCCAGTAAGTTATATTTGGAACAATCTTTATAGAACCTGATCCTTTTGACCAAAACAACCCTGCGCCACCAGTAATGGAGGACCACTGATGCTGATCATAGGTAACCAAACTATCATAGTTAATTAGTGGATAAATACCGTACAAGGTATCCGACTCTTCCAATTTAAAATTCTTGATTTTTAATGCTGATGAAAAACAGAGTCCCCCTGCTTTTGTTGAATCCTTCAAAAGATCCACAAATTGATCGAATATTACTCTGCTTCTTTTGGTGCGCAATTCAGATGTTAATCTGTTTACAGGAATAAACTGAAGACTATAATAATCAGGTAAGGTATCATTTGTAATACCACCACTTTGTTCTACCTTGGAACTTTCATAATAAGAGCGAAGGTCAAAACTGTAGATTTTACCTGTTTTTTTTAAAGCTAATTGTACATCTTCATCGTTATAGGCACTATTTCTCAATATTCCATTTGACGACTTTTTGATGTATCGAATATTTAACATAACATTCGAATGAAAAACTTGCTGGAATTCAGCTTTTACATATTGCTGTGCATTTGATCCAAACATGTACCCTACTCCTAAATGGGGCAACCCGGTATGAATATAGTTTTTAAAAGGACTATTATTCCAAAACAATTGTCCTCCTGGAGAATGAATGAATCTGGCTGGTTCAGGAACGTTGTTTCGGGTATTCCACCCTGCCCCTGGATAGGTGACAGTATTAAATCCTGAAAGAAGATCAATAGAATCCAGCGCCCCTCCTATTCGGTAAGAGTAAGTGAGTGTATCCACAGCTGTTCGGTAACCCTGACCAAGCAGCTTAGTCCAAATACACAGGAGAAATATGAACGCTAAGACCGATCGCACGCCGTAATGGAAAGATACAAAAAAAGGGGCTATTGCCCCTATGTTGATCTGTTAAGTACTGATTACATTTTATTCACAGCTAGTTGCAGACCTGATTTTAGGTTCGCAGCTTTATTCTTGTGAATAACGTTGTTCTTCGCCAACTTATCCAACATTGCTACAACGTTTGGAAGCAAATCCTGAGCCTCTTTCTTGTCAGTCGTTGCTCTTAGTTTTCTTACAGCATTACGCGTTGTCTTATGCTGATACTTGTTACGAAGTCTTTTCGTATCGTTGGATCTGATCCTTTTTTGTGCCGATTTATGGTTCGCCATCTTTTCTGTTTTAATTTTTAATACCTGCAGCCCATAGGAGAATCGAACTCCTGTTTCCAGGATGAAAACCTGGCGTCCTGACCACTAGACGAATGGGCCAAATCTCATTTAACTTGGCAGCCCATAGGAGAATCGAACTCCTGTTTCCAGGATGAAAACCTGGCGTCCTGACCACTAGACGAATGGGCCTTGTATCTAATTATCCCAATTTTTGGGAGTGCAAATATAGTGTGAATTTCTATAAACTCAATGTTAACAAACGAAATTTTTAAAAAATTTCACTGTCATCATTTTTCATTTTAAACCCAAGTCTTTTGCCGGTTTGAAATTGCATATTATTACTGATGGATTGAGACTCAGCAACGGTTAAGGTGGCAATGAACTCATAAGGCGGCACCAACAGATCGAATTCTATCGCAAAGACAAACGCCAGTTGTACGATTACCTTAACAGCATCCTCTGTCAACACCATATTTTCAACATCCCTGAACAGGTAGCCTAACTGACCTTTACCTTCAATCATGAAATGTCCTTCTTTGTTCACAAATATTCGCGCAATTAAATAACCTTCGTCCTGGGAACGATTCTGCAAAAAAGATTGGGCAAGAAAATTATAGATATAGATCACACCGAAGAACCCTCTGGAATCATCCTCACTAAAATAGCGTGTGCCCCAGAGTGGATTATCATCCGGCATTCTAAACACATTGTTGTGCTGATGAAAAATCAAGACATCACTTCCCACATAGGCATGCTGTTCAAAATCTCCAATTTCCTTGTGAAACAGTCGTATACGCTCGTCTGTTATTTGTTCTTTCAAGGCATTCAACTCCGTTTCTATCGCCCTTTTGAACATCCCAAAAACATCCTTAACGTCTTGAGCTATATCTTGCTTAAGTGCTGCCTTGTTTACTAACAGATCCAGAATTGCCTGACGATTCTGATCCAACTTCTCTTTTTTAGCCATGATTAATACGCTTTAGCGAAGACCACACGTTGAGCAGAAGGTTTTCCAGTCACCATACAGACACCTGTTTCAAGTTCCTGATCAAGTAGCATACATCTGATGGTTGCTTGCGTTTCTTCCTTGATCTTTGATTCAGTCTCTTTGGTACCATCCCAGTGAGCCAAAAAGAATCCTCCATTATCTATTTGTTCTTTAAAATCCTGATATGTATCTACCTTTTTCATATTGGAAGCTCTGAAATCCATTGCTTTTTGAAGAAGGTTTTTCTGAATTTCATCCAGCATGGTGACAATGTAAGATTCAACACCATCAAAATCTATTACCTCTTTTGTTTTGGTATCCCTTCGAGCCACTTCAACTTTTCCGTTTTCCAGATCACGTGGTCCCATTGCCAATCTTAAAGGCACACCCTTTGCTTCGTATTCAGCAAATTTCCATCCCGGACGCTTGTTATCATCACTGTCATACTTAAATGAAATCCCACGCGCCTTCAATGCCTTTGAAAGCTGATCGAATTTCTCACTTATAGCTGCCAACTCTTCATCCGTACGGTGGATGGGCACGGCGACTACTTGAATTGGAGCAAGTGCCGGAGGCAAAACCAAACCTTCATCGTCGGAATGCGTCATGATGAGCGCGCCCATCAATCGTGTGGAAACACCCCATGAAGTGGCCCATACATACTCTAGCTTTCCTTCTTTATCCGCAAACTTAACTTCGAAAGCTTTAGCAAAATTCTGACCCAGAAAGTGAGATGTACCCGCCTGCAATGCTTTTCCGTCCTGCATCATTGCTTCTATACACAAGGTGTCATCCGCCCCTGCAAAACGTTCACTCTCTGTCTTTCGTCCCTTTAAAACAGGCATAGCCATATAATTCTCAGCAAAATCTGAGTACACATCAAGCATTAATTCGGCCTCTTTGATCGCTTCCTCTTTTGTCGCATGAGCTGTATGACCTTCCTGCCAGAGAAACTCAGCCGTTCTCAGGAATAAACGTGTTCGCATTTCCCATCGTACTACATTCGCCCACTGATTGATCAGAATTGGCAGATCCCGATAAGACTGAATCCAGTTTTTATATGAATTCCAAATGATCGTTTCTGAGGTTGGGCGCACAATCAATTCTTCTTCAAGTTTCGCTGCAGGGTCTACAATTACTCCACTTCCATCTTCTGCATTTTTGAGACGGTAATGAGTCACTACAGCACATTCCTTAGCGAAACCATCTACGTGACTTGCTTCTTTCGACAAATAAGATTTCGGAATAAATAACGGAAAATAGGCGTTGGAGTGACCAGTTTCTTTGAATTTGGCATCCAGAATATCTCTCATTTTCTCCCAAATAGCATAGCCATATGGTTTGATCACCATACAACCCCTCACATCGGAATGCTCCGCAAGGTCTGCCCTGTAAACCAATTCATTATACCATTTGGAATAATCTTCTTGTCGCGTAACGTATTTTTGAGCCATTTAATCGTTTGATTTTAGAGCAGCAAAGCTACTAAATTCCATTGACCAAAAGGAATCATGAAACAACAAGAAATGAAGTAAAAATCCTGTTTTTCAACCGTAGACCGACTCCGAACGTTTCACCGCTTCTGAAAATGACACGCGATAAATCTTGCTATTGACCCAAGCTGTAATATTGAAATATTCCAGCACTACACGCTCATTCGCATCCTTCAGCAATTCATCCAGTTCATCCTTTAAGTTTTCAAGAATCATGATTCGCTCTGAAGAATGTACGCCTCTTGACAATTTGCGGATCTGCTTGATACACACATTTTCAACCTCAAAATTACGATCCTGCTTATTCAAGTAACGGTTCGTCGATTTGATGCTATACTCCAGAAAATCATAGTTTTCCAGCTCCAAATGAAGCACAAGATTGAATAATCTTGAAAAACTATAAATGTCTTGCCTTAGATTCTGCTCATTGTCGTTCAGTACCCGATTGATATATGAAAGTGCTTTTTTATATTGGCCACAACCAAAATAGCTGTAAGCTTTGTTATAAGTCAAAAGTATCTCCTGCTCCTTACTAATCTTTTCCCCATATTCATTTTCAGATTGCTCGATCGATGGTATAATGGACATGCACTTATCAAATTCACCCCGAGCATGAAGCAACATTAATTCAAGGTTATAGGTACTTGTAAATATCCGAACTTTTATATCCATTGAATCAAAGCCCTTTTTGCCTTCTAAAGCCCGCAGATCAGCAATAAGTTCTTCCGCTTTCACAAAATCTCCACTGTCAATATAACAACGAAGTAAGTGCGCCATGGTCATTACGTATCGCTGACCTGAATCTGCCTTGATCTCTGGGTTCCTATCCAGAATTTCACGTGTTTTATTGAAGAACTGAAAGCTGTCCTGATAATTGCGATTCGTTGCTGCACACAAACCCTTAATGTAATAACAAATAGACGATGCCCTTGTCGAAATAGCTGTATTCTTCCCCTTAATTAGATGATAATCAGCAATACCCTCAACTACTTTTCGTTCTTCATCTGTCCTTGTAAAACCACCACTTCGGAATATGAGATTGATCTTCGAATAAATCACCTGATATTCAGCTAAATTCCGAAGCTTGGCAATCACCATTTCTTCCTCCTCAATCAAATCATCCAGGTTTCTATCGAATTCACCAGCTTCATAAGCCTCTTCAAGGAGTTTCTTTTCCCATGAAAGCAGTTCGTACCAGTAATAGAACTTTTCATGGTCTTTCGCTAGTTTCTTTGCTCTGGAAACAAACTTCTCACATTCTTTGTACAATGCCTTATTATAGAGAATCTCCACATTCTTGATCTCCTGTTTCAACAAACTACTTACTGATTGCTCACTGTAATAAGATCGCAAGCTTTTTAAAATCAATTTGTACAAATGATTTTTCTCAGAAGGAAGGTGCTTTATAAACGTCTCATCCTTGAATGTTTCTTTAAGCGCTTCCTCATCATAGGTTTCCTGAGCTTCAATGTAATCGAAGATCTTTAAATAATTTTTATCGCCAGACTGCAGAGCCGAGGATAATTTAAAAAAGCGCTTTTCAGACTTACTTAGAGAACTGATGAGTTTAAATAATTCAGTTGAAGGCTTCATACGAGTAGAATGTTGAGGAAAATTACGAATTAAGTTTCAAACAATAAAACCTGATTCTATATTTTTATTTAATCTGTTAAATCGGTTTAGTAAAAGGTATTTTAAAATTATTCAAACGGCCAGACTAGTAAAATTAAATCTTTAGGAATAACAGAAAAGCCCCGGTCACCCGAGACTTTTCCAACAAACAACAACAAACTAAAAAAACCTCACATTACCTGTTTAGCGCAGGTGGATGAACCATTTAATGGAGGGTTACCTTACTTCCGGATTTTAATACTTGAAATTCAGAAGAAATATCTTTATTTAATTTAAGTAATGATTTAACATTTACAGCCTCTTTCTGAGCAATATTATTCAATGTGATTGCTGATGATACTGTATATGTCTCATGCACATGAGAACGTTTTCTTTTCGGTTGCAAATAAACGATATCCCCCTCCAATAGATAGTCCTTTTTCGGATCACTGTCATTGTAACGGTATAACTGCCAGAGCCCCATATCAAATTCTTTTGCAATGCGAACATAGGTATCACCCTTTCGCGCTACCACAAAGCGAACTTTGTTGGCATGTAATGACACATTATGTGGAGAAAACATTGACGAAGAGATGGAGGTAGAAATCGACTGAGGCTTCATTTCGGTAACTGAAGATTCATCCATTTCAAACAACTTTAACTCATCTATCATATTTATCAACAAATCAGAATATTGCGGATTTGTAGCATAACCTGCTTCTTTCAAACCCTTTGCCCAAGCATGGTAATCATTAGTTGGCAGTTGAAACAGAAATGCGTACCTGTTTTTTGTCGTTAAAAAGATTGAATGATCCTTGAATGACTCTTCGACAGATTCATAAACTCTGAAACATTCACCCTTGGCATCATCATCCATGTAAATCGATGCCCCTTTCCAGTCGTGACATTTAATTCCAAAATGATTATTTGCTTTCCTCGCTAACTCCGAGTTACCACTACCCGATTCCAAAATAGCTTGTGCCATGGTAATACTTGCAGGAATGTGATATTCCCTTTGCTGGACTATTGCCGTTTGACGCCATTGATCCAGATAAGCCTTACGACTTATTTGAGTCTCTTGATTTTCAGATGCTGAAGCCTGAAATAGCATCAAAAGCGTTGAAAAAATCAAAATACGTTTCATTTGGGTTGTTTGTGACCAGATCATACGAAGGTTTTCAACATTAGTTACAGCGATTGTTAATAAGTCAATTTTTCATGTTGACAATAGCTTATCAGAACATTGTATGCCATTCCGTCAGAAATACTGGATCAAAACTGCCAATAATTCATTTTCAAACAATTAAACGGTGAATGGTTCATCATTTGAAATATGCCATCAACAAAAAACATCTGGATCATGGACATACAAAAATTTACAATCAAATCACAAGAAGTCTTACAACAAGCTCAGGATCTGGCTCAAAACTCAAGCAATCAAACAATTGAAACAGGCCATTTGCTGAAAGCACTATTTATTACGGACCAGGAGGTCATACCCTATTTATTGAAAAAATTGAATGTTGATCAGCGCATGCTCGAAAATGCACTGGATAGAATTCTGCTTACTTACCCTAAAGTCGAAGGTGGACAAATCTACCTTTCGAGCAACACCAATAAAATACTTCTTTATGCTCAAAATGAATTAAAGAATTTTGGTGATGAATTCATTTCGGTTGAATTGATGCTTTATTCATTATTGGATTCTACGGACAGCATTGGAAGCTTGTTGAAAGACAACAAGATTTCCAAGTCCAATTTAAAAACAGCAATTATGGACTTACGAAAGGGTGAAAAAGTTACTTCCAACAGTCAGGAAGGCACCTACCAGGCTTTGGAGAAATATGCAAAAAACCTGAATGAACTTGCAAAATCAGGGAAACTGGACCCTGTCATTGGAAGAGATGACGAAATTAGACGTGTCTTGCAGATACTGACGAGGAGAACAAAGAACAACCCTATTCTGATTGGAGAACCTGGTGTTGGAAAAACGGCTATAGCAGAGGGATTGGCCCATCGTATCATTGATGGAGACGTGCCTGAAAATTTAAAGAGTAAAGTGGTTTATTCGCTGGATATGGGTGCGTTGGTT
>CAIYQV010000030.1 GCA_903928365.1 uncultured Flavobacteriia bacterium | reverse complement strand
GTCCATTTTATTGCAATTGGCGGAAGTGCTATGCATAATCTTGCTATCGCATTGAGTCGAAAAGGAGTAAGCGTTACAGGATCCGATGATGAGATCTTTGAGCCTTCCAGAACACGGTTGGAAAAACAGGGAATTCTTCCGGAAACTATTGGTTGGAATTCCAATCGAATACATGACGAACTGGATGCCGTAATTCTGGGAATGCATGCGCGGTCGGATAATCCTGAACTTTTGAAGGCGAAAGAAATGGGGATTCCGATTTATTCCTATCCGGAATACCTGTATGAGCAAAGCAAGGATAAATTGCGCGTGGTTATTGGAGGAAGTCATGGGAAAACGACCATCACATCTATGTTACTTCATGCCATACATAAGACGGGTTTGGACGTCGATTACATGGTGGGAGCTCAATTAGAAGGATACGACTGTATGGTCAAACTGTCCGAAACAGCAAAAGTGATGATTTTGGAAGGCGATGAATATTTGAGTTCTCCCATCGACCGAAGACCGAAATTTCATTTGTATAAACCGGATGTGGCCATTTTGAGTGGCATAGCCTGGGACCATATCAATGTATTCCCAACGTTTGAGAATTACGTGGATCAATTTGATATATTTTGCTCTTTGATCAGCAAAACAGGTACTTTGGTATATAATACGGAGGATCAGGAAGTGAAGAATCTAGGTGAAAAATATGCTTCTTCCATTCATACAGTGGGATATAGCACGCCGGATTATGAGGTGAGTGAAACAGGAACGAAATTAAAGTTCAACGGAAACATTTTTCCACTTCGGATATTTGGAGCGCACAATCTTCAGAATTTAATGGGAGCCATGCATCTGGCCAAGGCAATTGGGATTGAGAATCAGACATTCCTCGAGGCTATGTCGGATTTCACCGGGGCAGGTAAACGTTTGCAGAAGGTAACGGAGAAAGGAAACTTTGTCATGTACAAGGATTTTGCGCATTCACCTTCTAAATTGAAAGCCACCACGAAGGCGGTAAAGGAACAATACGCTGACAGAAAGGTGATTGCCTGTATGGAATTGCATACGTTTTCATCACTGAAGAAGGAATTTTTACCACACTATGAAAATGCCATGAAAGCGGCGGATGAAGCTGTTGTATATTTTAGTCCGGAAGTGGTAGCGCATAAAAAATTGGAACCCATCTCTCGAGAGCTGGTCAGTACCGGATTTGGTGGTGGCGTTCAGGTAATGAATGAAACGAAAGAGGTTTTGGATTTTATCCGGAGTCATCAATGGAATAATGCGGTTCTTCTGATGATGTCATCTGGTAATTTTGACGGGATCGATTACGATCAACTTGGAGAAGAATTAACTTCGCGTCTGTGAATCGCGTCTTAATTTTATTTTTCGGTCTGTTATTCGGTGCCTGTGCAACGATCAAGTATCATGAAGAAAAGGCTCAGATTCTGGAGTTGAAAACGGCTTACGATAAAGTGAATTCGCAAGGTGTGTTCTTATTGAAGGCTCCAAATAAACAAGGCTATCAATACTATAATCCTTTATATGCAGATTCGCTTTTTACACCGGCTTCCACCTTTAAAATTGTCAATTCCATCGTAGCGCTGGAGACAGGTGTGATCAAAACCATTCACGATACGCTGAAATGGGATGGAGTAATTAGGGATATTAAAGAGTGGAATAAAGATACCGACATGAAAAGTGCGTTCGCCAATTCAACGGTGTGGTACTACCAGCAAGTTGCCAAGAAGATCGGTTTGTCCAATATGCGAAAATGGCTGGATTCCTTAAATTACGGAATAGGTGAGATCAAGACGATCGATAAATTCTGGTTGAATAATGAATTAAGGATCTCCCCGCAACAACAATTAGAATTCATGGACAATCTTGCGCAGCGTAAGTTGCCCTTGCATTTGGAAACCTATACCGCTTTGGAGGAAATCATGCAAAAAGAGGTGAGGGGAACGACTGTTATCTATGCTAAAACCGGGTGGGGATATGCCAATCACGACATCGGTTGGTATGTAGGATATGTCAAAAGTTCAGAGGGGGTGTATCCATTCGTTAACCTGATGATCTCGGGAACATCCGTAAGCCCTGATTTTGGTTCGGCACGGATTTACATTGTACGCAATGTACTTAACAATCTCGGGATTATGCCTCTCTAGGTTTGAAGACAATCTTTCTGTAAATGATCGTCACCAGTATACTGTAGAAGGTCGAAAGAATGAGCATTGCCAAGGTGGCCAGTGTAGCAGTGAATCCTGCTGAAGCCCCTTTCTTGTTATTTTCAATCAGTTTATCTTCGATCTGTTCTTTGGTCATCACTTCTGCGTCGGGAAACTCCTTTCTGAATTTCGTAAGTGCTTTTGGATCATTGACCATTTTTTTAATCTCATATTCTTTATTGGCTATCTGACGTGCATAATACTCCGGATTGATCTTGGAATAATAAAAATACAGAAAGAGACAGGTGATCACAACATAAGGAACACCAGCGCTCATCGCATTTTTAAGGTCGACCATGGCATTGGTTTCCTCCGTTTCATGACGCTTTTGAAGATAAAGTCCAATAGATATTGAACTTAGCAACATGAAAATATTGGATAGAACAGCTATTACGGTAGTCTGATCTGCCACTCCAAGAAAGAACAGTACCATTTTGAAAACGATCCAGGTCAGCGCAGCAAAAAGGCCAATTTTAACCGTAATTCGCATAGTCAATAGATTAGCTATTCATCGAAACAAGGAACTCCTCATTCGATAACGTATTTTCCATATGAGATTTCATGAATTCCATTGCCTCAACAGGATTCATATCGGCAATGAATTTGCGGATAAGCCAAACTCTTTGAAGAACATCTTTTCCAACAAGCAAATCCTCACGTCGCGTACCTGATGCAGTAATATCGATGGCCGGATAAATCCTTCTGTTGGATATCTTACGATCCAACTGAAGTTCCATATTACCTGTGCCCTTGAATTCTTCAAAGATCACCTCGTCCATTTTGGATCCGGTTTCAGTCAATGCTGTGGCAAGAATGGAAAGAGAACCGCCATTCTCAATCTTACGTGCAGAACCGAAGAAACGTTTTGGTTTGTGCAGTGCATTTGCATCCACCCCTCCTGAAAGCACTTTTCCTGAGGCCGGCGAAACCGTGTTGTAAGCTCTTGCAAGTCGTGTGATGGAATCAAGCAGGATACACACGTCGTGACCACATTCAACCATGCGCTTCGCTTTCTCAAGAACCATATTAGCTACTTTCACATGTCGTTCTGCTGGCTCATCAAATGTAGACGCAATGACTTCTGCTTTTACGCTGCGCGCCATGTCAGTGACCTCTTCCGGTCGTTCATCGATCAACAAAACGATCAGGTAGGTTTCAGGATGATTCGCTGCAATGGCATTTGCGACATCCTTCAAGAGCATGGTTTTACCTGTTTTTGGTTGCGCCACGATCATTCCACGCTGACCTTTTCCGATAGGGGCAAATAGATCCATGACACGCGTTGAAAGTGTTTCCTGGGCATGTCCGGTCAATTTGAATTTCTCATCCGGGAAAAGTGGGGTCAAATATTGGAAAGGCACTCTGTCGCGAATGTAAGAAGGATGGCGACCATTGATCGATTCTACCTTCACAAGCGGGAAGAATTTCTCGCCTTCACGAGGAGGGCGAATCGTTCCTTTAACAGTGTCTCCTGTTTTCAAACCAAATAATTTGATCTGACTTTGGGAAACATAAATATCATCTGGAGATGGTAAATAGTTGTAATCCGAAGATCTTAAGAAACCATACCCATCCTGTATTACTTCAAGCACACCTTCAGCGGAAACGATCCCTACCAGGTCATATGCTGATTCGTCAATCTTTTCTTCTTGACGTTGTTGATGATGCTGATGTTGTGGTCTGTTTTCATTACCTTCCTGACGGGGGTGTTGATTTTGCTGACGAGGTTGCTGATTTTGCTGACGAGGATGTTGTCTTGGTGCAGGCGATTGAACTCCTTCCGAAGCAGTTGGAGCTTTTTCATTCTCAGCAACTGGTGTAATTTCTTTGTTGGCATCCGCTTCTACTTTTTCAGCTTTCGGTGATCCAGCCAGATCCATGAGATTTCTTCCCTTGCGTTCTTTGTTTTCAACCGCTGGTTTGGTGTCTTCCACAGTAGATGCTACTTCTGTCTTGTTTTCAGCGAAAAGATCAGGCGTGCTTTCGGATGAAGCATCTTGTTTTCTTGGTCGACCGCGTCTCTTGGTATCCGGAGATGCAGACTCTTCAGATGAACCATTGGAAACGGTCTCTCCTGAAATGGCAGCGATCAATTCATTCTTTTTTAAAGTCAATGCACCAGGTACACCAATAGCGTTTGCAATTTCGCGAAGATCAGAAAGCGATTTGCCTTCCAGTTCAGCTTTATCCATGAAATAATATAAAAATGTTGAAACTCAGGGTTCTGAAATAAATGTGGGTGTTAAATAGCAGGAGGAATCCCGTTTAGACCCTGCAAGTATACAAAGAAACTTTAATTCTGCAAGTGATATTCAAAAGTTTTAGCAGTCGGCCGAATGCTCCCCGCATTTGTATTATCTTCGGGACATGAATCCGTTCAAATCGTTTTACACTGTTTTCTGGTATGTGATCCTCTTTTTTCATGTAGGCTTGACCTTCATGATCGAAAGTGCTATCGGTGGTGTTGGTCATTCCGCATTTCAACTTGTCCGCTATAGTTTGATCTTTTTGCTTTTCGCCATTTCCTTCAAGCGAAAGAAGTTGGCTTTGTGGATCTTCTCTTCTATGATTCTTGGGATAGAGGTCGGGATGGATTTCCCTGCTTTTGCGCTTGAAACGGAACGTTTTGGAAAGATCTTTCTTCGACTGGTGAAGTCATTGGTGGCTCCGTTGATCTTTGCCACATTGATTGTGGGGATTGCCGGACACAGTAACTTGAAACAAGTTGGCAGGATTGGCTTAAAGAGTATTCTTTATTTCGAAATAGTAACTACGGTGGCACTTTTCATTGGATTATTGGCTATCAATGTTTCGAAGGCAGGTGTAGGTGTAAATGTAGAAGCGCGCGAGCAGGACAAAGCGAAATCCATAGAATTATTGGAACAAAAGAAAGAACACAAGGATCATTTTGTGGAGATCTTTCCTGAAAATATCGCTAAATCCATCGCTGAGAATCAGGTGTTACAAGTAGTTGTTTTCTCCGTGATTTTCGCCATAGGTCTTGGAATGGTGAAACATGAGAAGCACAAACAGACTATGCTGAATTTCAGTGAAAGTCTGGCGGAGGTGATGTTTAAATTCACAGACATCGTCATGTATGTTGCTCCATTGGCAGTGTTTGGTGCACTAGCCAGCACGGTGGCGAAATCGGGTGTGGATATTTTGTACAATCTAATGAAACTGGTGGGCACGCTTTATTTGGCCCTTGTGATATTCGTTTCCTGTGTTTTGTTACCCATAGCTCTGCTTGCAAGAATTCCGATCAAACGTTTTATTCAGGCGGTTACAGAACCATTGGCACTTGCATTTGCTACAGCGAGCAGTGAAGCCGCTCTTCCAAAAGCACTGGAAAATATGGAGCGCTTTGGCGTTCCTAAAAAGATCGTGGCATTCGTTATTCCTACAGGCTATAGTTTTAACCTGGACGGGACCACTTTATACCTATCACTTGCTTCTGTATTTGTAGCTCAAATGTGTAAGATCGACCTCACTATAGGACAGCAGATAACGATGTGTCTGATCTTCATGTTGACCAGTAAAGGTGTAGCAGGGGTTCGAGGTGCTTCTTTCGTGATTTTAGCAGGAACCATTGCAGCAATGGACATCAAGGGTTTTGATTCGGAGCGCGCAAGCGTAATTCTTGCTGTGGATGCCCTGATGGACATGGCTCGGACATCGGTGAATGTGCTGGGGAATTGCCTTGCTTCTGCTGTGATTGCCCGAAGTGAAGGTGAACTGGTGTTTTCTGATCCACAAGAGGGGATCTAAAGCTTTTGTTCGTTCTCGTCCTTTATGTTTTGCTTTGTTTTTTCAATTTGCTGAGCTCGGTGAATATTAAAACGATGTAAATGATCATCCCTACAAAACTTGCCGGTATACTTAAAAGTGCCAACCAGGGAAGTGCCATCCATGCGCAGTTACCTTCATGACAAGGTGATCCGGTTATAAACTCTGTAATCGTTGCGCCGATTATAGCAATTAGGATAGGGGAAAATCCAGCGAGGATTATTAAAAGAATTCCGACCGGGAGTTTGTAATAGATCTGTTTTGTGCTCTTCAATATCATTGTCACCGCTTATTTTGTAAAATTAAATTTTTTTTGAGCTTTAATTGCTTTATACAAATCTCTAAATAATGCTTAAAATGTAATGTGTAGATTTCAAAAAATTGAAATAAAAGAAGTGTATACATGACAAAATAGGTATATTTGTGCTAAAAAAAAGAGATGATGAATGATCTGATAGACTTTTCGAATCGTACATTAGATGAGCTTGAATTCCGGTTTACAAGGTTTATAGATATCGATTGGAACGATCGCTTGATTGGTCTTACGGGTGCTCGAGGTGTGGGTAAAACCACTTACTTACTTCATCATATCAAATACAATTTAAAAGAAGAGGATCGACCTATTTTTGTGAGTCTGGATGATCTGTATTTTTCTTCGCACACTTTGTTGGATTTTGCCGGTGACTGGGTAAAAAGAGGAGGTACGCATTTGTTTTTGGATGAGATTCATAAATATCCTAATTGGTCTCAGGAGTTGAAGAATATCCATGACCGATATAAAAAACTTAATGTAGTTTTTACAGGTTCATCTCTGTTGCATATTTTTTCAGGACAAGCAGATCTGAGTCGAAGGGCCGTAGTATATACTTTAAATGGATTGTCTTTTCGTGAATTTTTACAAATTGAAACCAACAAGGAATTTTCGATCTACACGTTGGAAGAAATAATGCAAAACCATGAATCGATCTCCAGAGAAATAGCAAGGAATATAAAACCACTCAGTTTTTTTGACGCTTATTTGATTTATGGGTACTATCCTTTTTATCTGGAAAGTTTAAAGACTTATCACCGGAAATTATTGGGTACGATCAATCTCATGTTGGAAGTGGATCTTCCATATCTACGTCATGTAGACGTGAAATATATCCACAAGTTGAAAAAACTATTGAGTATTCTTTCACAAGGAGTTCCTTTCCAACCAAATGTTTCAAAGCTTGCGTCAGATATTGAAGTGTCAAGAAATACGATTATGCTCTATCTCAATTATCTGGAAGAATCGAAGGTGATCAATTTACTTCATTCCTCAAAATCTTCGGATGCTCATCTAGCTAAACCTGAAAAGGTGTATTTGCATCATCCAAATGTTCTTCATGCACTCAACCGAACGTACGTGAATCCGGGAACAATGCGAGAGAGTTTTTTCTATAATCAGGTTGGAAACATTCATTCTGTTACAAGCAGCCCGTTCAGTGATTTTTTAGTTGATCAGAAATTTACGTTTGAAATTGGTGGAAAGTCCAAGTCGAAAAGGCAATTAAAACAGATTCAACATGGATATGTCGCGGCTGATAATATCGAATATGGATTCGATAACACCGTTCCATTGTGGCTTTTCGGCTTTTTGTATTGATTCAAAAAAGCAATTGAAGGTATTGGGCTGTCTTATTATTGTTGATTTTAACCAACTCCTCCGGCGTACCCGAAAATAAAATGTTGCCACCTTTTTCACCACCTTCCGGACCAAGATCGATAATCCAGTCTGCACATTTCATGACGTCGGTATTGTGTTCAATGACAATGACTGAATGTCCAACATCAATCAGCGCATTGAGTGCTTTGAGCAATTTTTCGATGTCATAAAAATGCAAGCCGGTTGTTGGTTCGTCAAAAATGAAGAGGGTAGGAGGAGTATTCAAACCTTTTGACAGGAACGAAGCGAGCTTGATACGTTGCGCTTCACCGCCACTTAATGTACTGGATGCTTGACCTACCTTCAGATAACCAAGACCTACATCGACCAAGGGCTTGATCTTTTCAGCGATCTTTTGT
>CAIYQV010000029.1 GCA_903928365.1 uncultured Flavobacteriia bacterium | reverse complement strand
GGTGCTAGTTCTATTTTCCTTTTGTTGTAATTCCTTCAGCAAATCCTTAGATAATTTGCTATTCCACAAAAGCTCATTGCGGTAAAAATTATCGAAATCGACTTGTTCACTGTATTCAAACGTCAATCCTACAGCAAAAAGACGTGAAGACATTCCAGTCAAATATTCCTTAGGAATGGTCATCGATAGAAACGGATTCTTTTCTTTGTTCAACTGACACAATGCTTCCAGGTAACGGCGATCGATCAGTTCTGAATCAGGCAGCTTAATCCCTTTTGATATTAACGATTTTCTGTATTGTTGGCTCTGCAACAATTCAAGCGACACAATCCGAATATCCGTTCTGAATTTATACTTCAATTGCTGTAAAAGCGCACTGTAGGTATCATTGATACCATGTACGACCAATATCCCGTTTTCATCTATAGAATTCAAGAGGTCTATGGAGTAAGTCAAATCTTTTTGATCCTTGGATAAGCCTCTTGACCATTTGTCAAGGTAATTCAAAGAACCAATATCATCGTCCATACAAACGAAATATGACGCTAATTGAAGGACTACTTCTTTATTTGATGGTTGCAATTCCGCGGCTTTCTCTAGGAAAGAAATACGAGAAACATCATAATTACCGGACACGTATTTATACAGATTGTACTCAAATGACTCAGGTGCTATTTGGCCGAGCAACTGGACATCTTTATTCATTCTAACTTGATCTTGCTCTGCAGGATTTCGTTGCGTTCGTTGTGCTGATATGGAAGAATTCAAGTTAGCTAACTCAACATAGGTCGCGGAAATAAGTTGCTGATTTGATGTTGAAATACTGACTGATTCCTGTTTGAACTCTGCTGATTTCTTTTCAGAAACAACCATTATAGTTTGAACCGCAACTTCTTCCATTGCAAGATTTTGTGCCTGAGTCACAGCAACGGAATCCGAAAAATCCGGAGATGGTACAGAACGATAACGCTCAGGTTTATTTCTATCTGAAACCGAACCGGAACCGGAATCAGCACTATATGCATCGCACGCCTCGCGTGAATGACTGCAGGCGGAGACTAGGAAAATGAGTATTGGAAGAATTCGTTTCATCTCGTCAAATATGACACTTTTACAACCGTCCATCAGATCGGTTCAATCTTCTTGCCAAAATAATTTAAAAAAAGATACTTGACTCAGATCGTGTCGGAAGCAAATAGAAATTTATTGGGAGAAACCAGGTTGGTTTTAACAGCATACATCACAATTCCAGCGGTATTTTTAACCCCAAGTTTGGACATGATGTTCTTACGGTGTGTATTGATGGTGTGCGTACTTAAAAACAATTGTTCTGCAATCTGAACATTCGTTAATCCTTCCGCAATAAGTGTTATGATTTCGTTTTCCCTTTCGGATAGCATGACTGGTTCACAACTGAAAGATTCGAAATCAATATCGTTCACATCGATAGATGCACGTTGAATCGTTTCGAGAATCTGTCCACAAAAGAATTTATGTCCACGCCAGGTTTCTTCTACGGCATTTATGATTTCTGCCAGATCACAATCTTTCTTCACATAGCTTTGCACACCGCTTCTCAAGGCATCTACTAATGTCTGCGCTGACTGTTCCGGAGTGATCGCCACGAATCTCAAATCCTTTTTAGACTGAAGAAGTTTATGAATAATATCGATATCAAAACCTGCGCTGGTATAATCGATCAGTACCACTGAAACATCAAAGCTTTTTACAAGTTCCTGAAGTTCCTTGTTGTCTCTAGCTTCACCAACGATCTTAAAGCCTCCGTGAGAATTAAGAATGGTTCTCATTCCTACTCTAACTAGTTCGTTGCTATCTGCCAGAATTACCCGCATGCTTATTTAGAATAATTTTAAACAAAGGTAATCAACCCTTCCAAAACAACAAGTGATAACGCAAAAAAAAGAGCCCCTCTCAGGGCTCTCAGATTTATCTTGTGAACAACATCTCTCTGAATTTAGGCATCGGCCATAATTCGTCCTCAATCAGTAACTCTAATTTATCTGCGTGGTAACGAATCTCGTCAAAATGAACACGTACCTTATCGCAATAAGCAAAGGCTTTATCTTCCGCATGTTCGATCTTATTGGCTGCTTTACGTTCCATCAACATGGCATCCGCTGCTGCTTTCATTTTGTTGGTATGAATCGCAATGCGTTGGATCAGTTCAATTTGTGTTTTAGCCGCTTCCTTACCTGCTTTGCTTCCCAGAACATCGATCAGTCCCTGAACATTCTTGATCAATTTATTCTGGTAATCAACTACCGCTGGGATGATCATTGAACTCACTACGTCACCCATGATACGCGCTTCGATCTGAAGTTTCAGAATGTAGTTCTCAAATTCAATCTCCTTACGTGCTTCCAATTCGCGAGGTGACAACACCTTCATCTCATCAAACAACGCAATGACTTTTTTGTCTCCCCATACCTGCAAGGCTCTCGGCGTATCTTTCAAGTTCTTCAAGCCTCGTTTCTCTGCATCTTTCACCCACTCTTCACCGTAACCGTTTCCTTCAAAACGAATACGTTTCGATTCCTTGATCAGTTTTTGCAACTCTTTCAAGATCGCTTCATCTTTAGCTTCACCTTTCTTAATACGTGCATCAACTAATTTCTTAAATTCCTTCAATTGCTTAGCCATAATGGTATTCAAAACGATCATGGCAGAAGCACAGTTCGCAGAAGAACCAACTGCTCTGAATTCAAATTTGTTACCTGTAAAAGCAAACGGTGATGTACGGTTACGATCCGTATTATCCAACATGATCTGCGGAATTTTACCGATATTGAGTTTCAACTCCGTTTTATCCTGTGGTGTCATTTTACCACTTTTCACATTCTTCTCAATATCGTCCAATAATGCAGAAAGCTGTGAACCGATAAATGTAGAAATGATTGCCGGCGGAGCCTCATTTGCCCCTAGACGGTGATCATTTCCTGCACTCGCGATACACGCACGCAAAACATCATCGTAATCGTGGATCGCTTTGATTGTATTCACGAAGAAGGTAAGGAACTGTAAGTTAGATTTTGGATTCTTGCCAGGAGCCAACAGGTTGACTCCTGTGTTCGTACCAAGTGACCAGTTGTTATGTTTTCCTGATCCATTCACACCTGAGAACGGTTTTTCATGCAATAACACACGAAAATCATGTTTGCGAGCGATCTTTTCCATGAGATCCATCAACAAGAGGTTGTGGTCATTCGCAAGGTTACATTCTTCGAAGATCGGCGCGCATTCAAATTGGTTTGGTGCAACCTCATTATGGCGTGTGGTTACAGGTATACCTAATTTCAATGATTCTACTTCGTACTCACGCATAAACGCATTCACACGCTCAGGAATAGATCCAAAATAATGATCCTCCAGCTGCTGACCTTTTGCCGGCGCATGTCCGAACAACGCACGACCCGTCATCATTAGATCCGGACGCGCATTAAATAAAGCTTGATCAATAAGAAAATACTCTTGCTCCCATCCTAAAGTAGCATTCACTTTCGTGACATTCTTGTCAAAATACTGACATACATCGACGGCAGCTTGGTCAACCACGTTCAGCGCTTTTAGCAAAGGCATTTTGTAGTCAAGTGACTCACCTGTGTATGAAATGAAAATTGTTGGGATGCACAATGTTTTTCCAATTACGAACGCCGGAGATGACGGATCCCAAGCAGTATAACCACGAGCTTCAAATGTATTTCGAATCCCACCATTTGGAAAAGAAGATGCATCCGGTTCCTGTTGCACCAACAACTCACCATTAAACGACTCAATCGCTTTTCCCGGTCCTACAGGTTTGAAAAACGCATCGTGCTTTTCTGCTGTTGCTCCTGTTAGTGGTTGAAACCAGTGGGTATAGTGTGTAGCTCCTTTTGTCAAAGCCCAGTCTTTCATGGCAGAAGCAACCTGATCAGCCATTTTGCGATCCAATTGTGTTCCATTCTGGATAGTCTCCATCATAGACTTGAATGCATCCGAAGGAAGGTATTCGCGCATTACCTCAATATGGAAAACACTTTCTCCGAAAAGTTGAGAGATTTTTCCGTCCAATTCAATGTGTTTTGGAGTTCTGTTAAGCACATCCTGGTATGCTTTCTGTCTAATGGTCGCCATAAAATTAATTTTTCAGCAAAATTACATCATTTTTAGGGGGGTATTCCAAATTTTTATGTGTTTTATTTATTAACACCCCTATTTTTAACAAGCATTTTTACTAAAAAACGAATTTTTGATCCATGAAAACAAAAAAAGACTCCCTTTTGAGGAGTCTTTTCCGTTCAGACCGATCCGAACTCGTTAAAAGTTGCCCTGAACCGCTCTAAACTTGCCTTCAATGATACGTTACTGCATTTTGGGTTTTCAGTAACGCTAACATTGAACACTGCTTCTAAACCTAAACTAATCTACTACTATAACCATTAAACTTGAAACGAAGATAGGGTGAGAACCCTGCGCAATGCAATTAACTTCAACGAAGCAGTTGTTTCATTCAGCGAAAAAACGGTATTGAACTTTCAAACCCGATTCAGGCTACTTCAAAGATGAGTTCGGAGCAATTATCCTTTGCAAAATAGGTATTGGCAATTTCAAGGATTTCTTCAGACGTCAGGCGATCAATACCCGCATAGATTTCTTGTATGGTATCGATCTGATCAAAGAGCAACAAACTTTTTCCTAAGCCCAGCATCAAACCCGAATTACTATCCATACCGAGCGCAAGGTGACCTTTTAACTGCTCCTTCGCCCTTGCCAATTGAAGAACGCCCAGCTTTTTATCCCGAAGGATAGCGAGTTCCTTATAAACCAATTGAACTGCCTTATCGAGATTCTTGTTATCGGTGCCTAAATACACATTCCAATAGCCCGTATCGGCATAAGGAGTGTAACTGGCCTCTACATTGTATGCATAGCCATATTTTTCACGAATGGATAATGTCAAACGTGAATTGAGTGCTGGACCACCCAGAATATTGGTCAGCAAGGTCATTCCCCTGCGAGAATCATGGCTGTAACCAGGTGCGAAACCACCGACGATTGCGTGCGACTGGTAATTGGCCTCTTTTGATCTGACTGAAAAACGTTTTTCTGGAATGGACTGTTCGTAATGAACATCTCCTTTGGATTTGGGACATTTTTCAAAATCACGTTCTAAAACGGTTTGAAGTTCACTGAGCTCCATGTCACCCACAAAGGAGATAACCATGTTATCCGATGTAAAGCTTCTTTTTACAAAACCAAGTAAATCTTCCTTCGTGAACGATCGAACGGTCTCCTGCGTACCAAGAATATTATTTCCGAGCGAATGACC
>CAIYQV010000028.1 GCA_903928365.1 uncultured Flavobacteriia bacterium | reverse complement strand
CCTACTCCTACAGGTCTAACCCTGGATGGTTCATGTGAAGTTACCCTTCCTGACTATACGTCACTTTTATCCTGGTCGGACAACTGCACCAGTTTGATTGCAGATATGTCTTTCTCTCAAACGCCAATTGGAAGTAGTACAATAAATACAAATACGACCGTTGTTTTAACAGCTACCGATCCTTCCGGAAATTCAAGGTCATGCAGTTTCATACAGACCGTAATAGACAACACTGCTCCTGTTCTTACCTGCCCGGGTGATCAGGTGTTAAACCTTAATAGTAGTTGTTTTGCAACGATTCCTGACTATACTTCCGTTGTAACAAGTATTGAAAACTGTTTCTACTCAGTTGGTGTAACTTATTCACAAAGTCCGATAGCAGGAACAACTTTGAATGGACCTGCAACGATTACTATAACAGGAACAGATGAAGCTGGAAATGACGGGACATGTACTTTCAATATCACCGTACAAGACGTTACCGCTCCTTCAATCACTTGCCCTTCGAACAGCACTGTAGCGGTAGATGGGACATGTAGCTATGTAATGCCAGACTTAAGCACAACTGCTGTTTTTGCGGATAATTGTACTCCTCAAGGTGTATTATCTTTCGTTCAGACACCCGTTGCCGGGACATCTCTGAGTGTCGGAAATCAGAACGTTCAACTCACAGTAACAGATCAAGCAGGCCTTCAAAACACCTGCTCATATCAACTGACTGTAGCTGATCAAACATTACCGGTTATTTCTTGTCCAGGAAACCAAAACTTAACGATCGACGCTTCTTGTAACGTTAGTTTATCTGATTACACTGCCGGTGTTATTGCATCTGACAACTGTTCCTCTATTGCACAGCTAACGATTACACAATCACCTGTTTCCGGAACAGTCATTTCGGCGAATACACAAATTACGATTACAGCAGAGGACCAAGCCGGGAACATTGGTAGCTGTAATTTCTTCGCACTAGTAATTGACAATACCGACCCAACCATCATATGTCCCTCCAATTTCAATGTATCTGCGACCCCTTCGTGTGATTACCTGGTTCCTGATATGTCCTCTATAGCTGTGTATAATGACAACTGCCCTTCAGCATTGTCTTTTACACAAAATCCACCTGCTGGAACAGCTATCGCTTCCGGTCCGATATCCTTGTTGATGACTGTTGATGACGGAAATGGTAATACTGCCACTTGTGTCTCTTTAATAACACCTACTGATAACCAGGCTCCAATCATTAACTGCCCAAGTCCAGCGCCTATAAATAATGGCACAAACTGCAGCTATACGCTGGCAAACTTCTCAACTCAAGCATTGGTATTAGATAACTGTTCTAATTACATTATCACCCAAACGCCTTCAGCAGGAAGTGTATTAAATGCAGGCGCACATGTGATCCAGCTTGATGTAACCGATATTGGAGGAAATACAGCGCAATGCTCATTTGTACTTGACGTAAACGAAATCGTACCGCCAGTTATTAGCTGTCCAAACGATATCACCTTATGTTCAAACGTTGTAAACTTCACGGATCCATTATTTAGTGATAATTGTTTTGCTTTCATTACGCAGACAGATGGAACAGGACTTGGATCAGGTGACATTTTCCCTATAGGAACAACTACCTTAAGCTACATTGTAGAAGATTCTTCTTCCAATACAGCAAGTTGCTCATTTACAATTACCGTCTTAGATTTCCCATCCCCAGCAGACATTCTTGTGGATTCCATTTCATTATGTCAGGTTACGAGTACCGTTGTTGAAGCTCTTCCTGTAACTAGCGGCACCGGACTTTGGACATTAGTTTCTGGACAAGCGACATTTAATAATCCTTCCGCGAACCTTACTGGTGTAAACAATCTTAATTACGGTACAAACACCTTAGTATGGACAGTATCTTCTGCTTCTTGTGGAAACTTAAGTGATACGGTAAATATATACGTTTATCAAACCCCACTTCCAGCAAGT
The DNA here is from genome assembly GCA_903928365.1 of uncultured Flavobacteriia bacterium. Taxonomy (GTDB): domain Bacteria; phylum Bacteroidota; class Bacteroidia; order Flavobacteriales_D; family Crocinitomicaceae; genus M0103. The sequence goes on along the minus strand of CAIYQV010000028.1, from coordinate 1,602 downwards.
ACCCTGGATACTGTGTTACTCTGTAATCAAGAGATTCTTAATTTAAGTGCAAATGTGCCGTTGTATGGTTCAGGATCCTGGAGTACTAACCTTGGTGCAGCTATCACTGATATTTCTGTGCCGACAACTACCGCATCAGATCTTGCCTACGGGTGGAATGAATTTGTATGGACTGTATCCAATGGTTCTTGTCCTTCTACATCCGATACGATGAATGTATACCGTGCACCTGTTGCACAAATCTACCAAGCAGACACCGCTGTTTGCATTGAAAATGGTGCAATAGACATTAGTGCAACCCCTATTATTTCTGGACAATCGTCCATGTGGATGTTTGTTTCAGGAAGTGGACTGATTAGTGATCCTTTTGTTAGTGACATCAGTGTAAGTGATTTTGGTTTAGGAGTGAATTATTTGGTTTATCATATTTCGACAGACATATGTTTACCTACTTCTGATACCGTGAAGATCATAGCTTCCTTGTGCGACGGATTCCAACCGATCTTTCCAACGGTAATCACTCCGAATTTAGACGGGAAAAACGATCTTTTTGTCATCGATTACTTAAACGAACTGTATCCTGAATGTCATGTGATCATTTTCAATCGCTGGGGATCGGTCGTTTACGAATCTAATGGATATGCAGATCCATGGAATGGAACCTTTAAAAATGAAGACCTTCCAATGGGAACTTATTTTTACAAGATCGAACTGAATGATGACACGAAGACAGTTTACAACGGACCAATCAGTATTATCCGCTAATTAAAAGGACTATGAAAGGAATTAAAATCTCACTTTTGGTATTGTCTCTTGCGGGGACAACAGCTTGGGCACAACAGGAATATCAATTTTCAAACAGTGCATTCAATCCATTTCTTTTGAATCCCGCAGCAGGAGGCATGACGGATGTTATGCATTTTGAATTATCCAGCAGGGTACAATGGCTGGGCTATGATGGCGGACCGCAAACCTTTATGGCCACAGGAAACAGTCAATTCTCCTTTAAGAAAAAAGACTCAAAAGTTTTGGGTGAGTTCAATACAACCGGGGAAAAGCTTTTCGATGGACCAAAAATCTCTGTCGCAAAGAAGAAACATGTTATTGGTGGTAAAGTATGGAACGATGCCATTGGACCGTTCGCTAAAACGTCCGTGCAGGCAAGCTATGCGTATCACCTTCCTCTGACAAAAAAATTAAATTTCGGCGTTGGTATTGGTTTAGGAATGAACAATTTCAGGGTTAATTCATCAAAGGTAACTTTGTATCAAACCGATGATAACACCTACGCGCAATTTCTTGGTAATTCATCTCAGCAAAACCTAGGTGACGCGCAAGCAGGGTTTGTTATCTATGGAGAGAAACTGTATTTTGGATTCAGCAGTTCTCAGTTGTTAAAGAACGATGTTGTGCTAAGCAGTATTATGACATCCAGCAACTTTAACCGACATTTCTTTTCTTTGTTGAAATACAAGTTTAATTTGACTAAAACACTTGCGATTGAACCTTCACTATTGATGAAATCTGTTGCTAATAGTCCTCTTTCGTATGATTTGGGAGCAAGAGTTATTTCGAAGAACCGCACTTGGGCCGCGCTTCAGT
>CAIYQV010000027.1 GCA_903928365.1 uncultured Flavobacteriia bacterium | reverse complement strand
TTTGCTGTCTGGACCGGTTTTCAACTCCTCGGCCGGAGCAATTTCAGGGTATTTTTTCAACATAGGCAATGAGCGTTTTGAGAAGAACGCCTTTGGTCTGCGTTTATTTTATTGGAGGATAAAAAATACGAATTAACGGTTTGCGCCTAATCCGTAGTTTTAATGTGACTTAGGTATTGTTAGCAATATTCAATTTATTAATCAAGTAGTTCTTAACATCTTCATTATCGTATCGAACAATAATCAAGTCGATTTTATTTTCTTTCAGAAAGACATACTTAATCATATCTCTCGTTTGATTTTCTTTTAACCCATCAATACCACCGAATACTGAAATTGGTTCGTAATGCTGAATGCCATTAAATTCAATCACAGTATTGTAATGTGGGAGGTAGAAATCACACCTTAGATAATTCTTGTGAACAAGATCATCAAATGTTTTTTGTTCAATAAATTGAACTGATAGTTCATTTAAAATACTTCTAATTTTTTCCTCTCCTTTACTGCTGTTACATTTCGGACATCCGGATCCTCGATAATGATTACGGGGAGATTGAAAAAACTCTCCATGCTTTGAACAAGTTATATGGATTGGTGTGAAGATATCAACGTATTCAACATGGTCATATGAAAACTTATTACCGTGTACCTCTATGGACTTTTCTATGAAATCTGAAAATGTGATCTTCTTATTTGCTGCATTTTCTTCCGCACTACATTTTTTACATCCATGACCTGAGTAGTGCTGATATGGCTTTTGTTCAAACCAACCATGCTTTAAGCATTCTATCTTCATTTTGTGAGACACATCTTGATAAGTACTGGGATCATACTTGTATCTGTTTCCATGAATAGAAATAAAAATATCATGGACGACTTCCCACCCCTTTTGATTTGAAAGACCAACACTATGGTTACCGCATAACGGACAACCTGTTTTCATTGAAATATGTGAGTGTGGTTTTTGTTCGAAGAAACCGTGTTCTGAACAAATGATTCTCATTTTTGAGGTATAGTTCTTATAGGTTTTTTCAACATATTCGTATCGATTTCCGTGAACTTTTTCAGCTCTTTCCAGAAAAACAGAATAATCGAGTGCAATATTCTCTCGTGCGGAATTCCTACCACATTTTGGACATCCTTGGCCATTAAAGTGACTATTCGGCTTCATGTAAAAAGCTCCATGTTCAGAGCAATTGATTTTGACTTTGGTTTTACTATTGACGTAATCAACCTCTGAATAATCATATGTATTGCCATGAATTGCTTGAACAGATTTGATGAATTCTTTTGAAGAATATCTCTGCGAAGTGGTACGAGCAATTCTTCCACATTCAGGACAGCCTTGACCCTTCATGTGATTGCCTGGTGTTTGATGAAACGAACCATGCTCAGGACATATGATTTCGACCTTTTGTTTGGTGGTACAATAATCCGATTTCGAATAATCGTATTTGTCCCCATGTTTGATAATGGCTTTTGCTATAAAGTCTTGTCTGGTAGTTGTTCTGGCCATTTTAAGGACTACTCATCAATTATTGCTAATTTACTTATAACAATACCAAAAGTGATCAAATTTGCAATATCCTGTTCAGTATGAACACCTTTGGTGTGTTTGTCTAAATTTAAATGTTTTTTACAAATCATCAAACGGGGAATTGATTTGTTGTATTGTCGAAGCTAATACGTGCGAGCAATCTTTAAACTAACTCATTACCACTTACTCCTCACCCCTAACCTTCTCACTAATAAGATCCAAGCCATTTTCTCAAGAACCATTCAACTGTAAGCAAAAGCAGCAGAATGAAAAACAGCCATTTCAGATCGATCAGGTCATTAAAGCTCGTTTCAGCATAGGATACACTCGTAATGTCCTCTCGTTTCAAAAGATCATCCATGGATTGCTTGTAATCTTTTAAATATCGTAACGTACCACCTGTTCGCTTCGTCAGTTGCTGCATCACCTGACCATTTGACGAGCTATTCAATTTCTCAAGCGCTATATCTTCTACAACAAATTCACCTGATTTCCGAAAGGCTTTACCGTTGAAAGAAGTGAAAGCCGTCCATTTGTATTTACCCGGATCGAGTTTACCCAAAGAAAGCCTATACATCTCTCCAGACTTGGCAAAATCTCTGTTAAATACTCTACCCCGTTCATTTTTGACCGACATCTTTACTTTAGGGGAGGTAATTTTTTCCAGCGATTCGTTGTAAACAGTGGCGTTTACGATCACCTCCTCATCTTTGGTAAATCTTTTTGGAAATTGCACCTGGAGGTTTGATGCATTCTGTTTAACCAACAGATATTGTGTTGATTTATGGATCAATTCATTGAATCCATCAAATGACTTTGTCCGCAAAAATTCATTCATCCGCCATTTCCAAATCCCTTCTCCGAAAATGACTCCGTATTTTCGATTTTCTGATGCACCGAAGAAAAGCAAAGGTTCCTTCTTAGTTACCGGACCTACGCGCTGAAAGATGGCCACTGAAGCAGATCCACTCAGCCCTACCTCTCCAAATTTGGTTTTCAATGGTGGATAAAATGAAATAGATCGTTTTAATTCCGGTGACACCTCAAAATTGTTAAACCCATCATTCCAACTTCCTTGCGTTTCATCAAACTGATTGGATCCGCTTGCCTGCAGTCCTACTCGCAATTTTCCAACCACACCGGAACCGGTATTTGGTCCAATGCAATAAAGAACAGGTAAGGATTTTTGCATTAGTAAGTCCTGAATTTCTGCCGAATAATTAATTCCGGGCTCATGCCAGATCACCAGATTGACATTTTTCAAATTACGATCCCAGTCTTTGGACAACACACTCACCACTTCCAGATTCTGATCCGTTCCTAACGATTCTACCAATGCGGAAACATCCGGATGAGGTGCGCCGGACAAAATCAAGATCTTACTTCTGGCATCCAGAATTTCGACATAAAAAGGGCGAATATTGTTCTCATAATTCGATTCGTTCGCTTCCTTTTTCAGCACCACAGAATAGGATTGAAACCCCACTTTATCTGCTTCGATCAGAAAGGATACATGGTTAAAGTCTCTTTTTCCATCCGTGTAGTTCACCTTTTGGGTTGCCAAAACCTTCCCATTTTGCACAATCGATACGGAAGTCGCACCCTTCCCCATTTTTATTCCCTCCAGATCTATCTCTACAGGAAACTTGTTCTTCAAAAAAGCAATATCATTCACTCCGACATTCTTCACATAATGATCTCGCTTAGGAATCGTATCTCCAACGATCAGCGGATATACAGGCGTGAAATTGATCTTTTGCGCCTCATAGACCGGATGACTTCCCTTATTGAAATTACCATCTGAAACAAAAAAGACAGCTCCAACGTTGCGATTGTAGTAATCTGTATTGATCTTGGAGAACCCCAAAGAAAGAGCAGAATTTCCATCATCAAACCCAGTCTCATCGCTATATTGAGCATCCGTCCCGACAGTCATCTCTACGATCTCAAACTTTTCACTCAGTCGTTCCTTCATGGACTGACGCAACGCAAACAATTCACCCTTAATTTTTGCACTATCAGCATAGTTCAACATGGAAGCTGAACGGTCTGCAAGTAACACGACCACCGGTTTCTCTGATCGTAAAAACTGCGTCTGCAAAAGAAAACCAAATAAAAGTATCCCTACCAAAAACAAGATCGCTACGCGGAGTGATTTTAACGTCCATCTAAAAACAGATGTCAACCCACCAAACCAGGAATTCTTTCGGTAAAAGAACCAAACAATAACTACACACACCCCCAACCAGGGAATAAGCCAAAATGCCGATATGTCTGAACTTAGATGCACCGAGAGAACGAAATTAACAAAGTTAACGGCTCACCCAACTACTCGGTGTAATTCTTCATTTTGTAGGAAATCCCTAAACCAAGCACCGATTTGAATTGTGTGCGAGGCCCTACCCGTCCATTTACATCCCTGATAGCTATATCATCATCATAGATCAACATGCATTGTAACGATGCTGAAAACCAGCTATTGACCTTAAAATTGAATAATGCTTCTGCATTGACATCAATATTCTGTGGATCATCGGTGTAATTGGAGAAAAATTCCAACTTAGATTTTAATTCAATATTCTTGGCAAGTGTTTGAGCATATTTAATTTTCACATAGGCCCCAAACTCACTTCGTAAACGCTCTCCATGAGACAGAAGCATTCCTGATGCATCAAACGTTGCCCTTTGCACTCCATAGGCACCGGAATCTGCCAAAACCTGATTGTTCACAATGGTAAGTTTCATCGCAAAAGGGGATGTGAAAATTGAAAAATGATCACTCTTGATGTAATCTACTCCCAATGCACCACTGATGTAACCTGGTGCCATGAATGCAGAAACTCGCACCGAATCATTCGGATAGGTGTACCCGTCCAAAAGCTGGGTTTTCAATCCTCCAACAATGGAAACATAAGTGTGCTCGCTCATCTTGTATCCAAAATTGGAAGAGAAATCGAATCGGTCATCTGTTTTCTGCAATCCTTCTGTTGCTTCTTTTTCAACATATCTTAATCCGCCCAGAGCTACACTCAGGTCATTGCTCCATTTCAAGTGCTTCGACTGATAATACGCATTGGAAACAAGTGTGCCTAATACCGAAATATTGTTTCGACCTCCTGAACTCCAGTTCACAAAGCTGGATTGCGTCCCATTGAGGGTGTAAACCGCTTTTAGTTTCCATTTTACGTTCAGTGTTGAATCTACTTTCAAGGTGTCCTGACTAATTACCCAAAAGGAGCAGTTCATTGATAAAATAAGAGCACAAACAAGGTGGTTCATGAGTGTTAAGATTTTCGAAACAAAACTAGGACAAATTCTAAAAATCCTTCATTGATTAAGGGCCTATTCTAAGTGCTTTTTGTTAACTTCGTCCGCCTAAAAATTATTAAACATGTCAAAAGTCGTTTATATCGTTGCTGCTGTCAGAACCCCTATCGGTTCTATGATGGGAAGCCTTTCAACTGTACCTGCTACTGAACTGGGTGCTACCGCTATCAAAGGCGCACTTAACAAAGGAAATATTGATCCTTCCCTGGTGGATGAAGTGTTCATGGGGAATGTACTTCAAGCGGGGGTTGGTCAGGCACCTGCACGTCAAGCGGCTTTAGCTGCAGGACTAGGACAAAATGTACCTTGCACAACGATCAATAAAGTGTGTGCATCCGGAATGAAAGCAGTCATGCTCGGAGCTCAAACGATCCTTTCAGGAGATAATCACATTGTTGTAGCGGGTGGAATGGAAAACATGTCTCAGGTTCCTCATTACCTGGATGGGCGCAATGGTACCAAATTCGGTAACATCACCATGCTGGATGGAATCACAAAAGATGGTTTGCTGGATGTCTACAATAAAACCCCTATGGGAACTTGTGCTGAGGTTTGCGCCAAGGAGCACAATATCACTCGTGAAGATCAGGACGCATTTGCAGTTGCTTCTTATGAAAAATCAGCAGAAGCATGGACTACTGGGAAATTTGCGAATGAGGTTGTTCCGGTAAGTGTACCACAGCGTAAGGGAGACCCTATCCTTGTAAGCGAAGATGAAGAATACAAAAATGTACAGTTGGACAAGATTCCTACACTTCGTCCGGCATTTGACAAAGAAGGAACCATCACTGCAGCGAATGCGTCGAAATTAAACGACGGTGCTTCTGCCTTGATCCTTGCTTCAGAGGAAGCTGTTCAAAAATACGGATTGAAGCCGCTTGCAAAAATTTCCGGATATGCTGATGCTGCGCACGAACCACTTTGGTTTACAACTGCTCCTTCGAAAGCAGTTCCTAAAGCACTTGGCAAAGCTGGTTTAACTGCAGGCGATGTTGACTTCTGGGAATTGAACGAAGCATTCTCTGTAGTAGGAATTGCCAACACGAAATTATTAGGACTTGATCCT
>CAIYQV010000026.1 GCA_903928365.1 uncultured Flavobacteriia bacterium | reverse complement strand
TTTCCTCTACCGGTACTCACTGGTATAGGGCATTCCACCAATCTGACCGTAGCCGAAATGATCTCGTTTCGAAATGCGATTACACCAACAGAATTAGCTGATTTTCTTTTGCAGTCTTTTCACGATTTTTCTGTTCCTGTGCACGAAGCTGGAAAAAAGATCAAGCAATTCTCTTCGCGTTTATTAGAGGGAATCAGGTTGCGATTTCAGGCAGAAACAAAACATTTCCGAAACGCATCTGAGCTATTCATTACACACTCCAAACACGAACTTACACAGCGGAGTCAGCAATTTCGTTCGGAGGCACGTTCGATACTTGTTGGCAGTCAGGAAAGGTTAGTGGGCGTTAAGAAAAATTTGATAGATGCTACAGAAAATCAATGGAAAGAAGAAGGCAAAAAGCTGGCTGAGTTCCAAAATGCGCTACCAACTTTTACGGAAAGGAAAATACGTCTTGAACAGCGTGAACTTCAGCGTTTCGAAGACCTCGTTCGCGTCCTTGATCCTGTGAATGTATTGCGCAGGGGCTATGCCATTGCTCGGTTAAATGGAAGAACCATTAATGATCAAAATCAGCCAGTTGCAGGAGATGAAATAGAAATTGAAACAGAAAAAAATACGGTAAAGTCGACTGTTCAGTCGGTAAATTTTAAAGAGATTTGATAATTTGCCTCTCGACATTGCTCGAGGTGAAATTTGATGATTCGCCTCTCGACATTGCTCGAGGTGAAATTTGAAGATTTCTTATTATTGAATTCTTAATAGAAACATTTTAAAACATGGAAAATACTACATACACAGCAGCATTCGAAGAACTACAACAGATCGTTCGCGACATGGAGGACGGCGAGATTACCGTGGATGAATTGGCCGTCAAAGTGAAGCGTGCCGCCGAACTAATTAAGGTTTGTAAGCAAAAGCTTGTTAGTACGGAAGAAGATGTGAATCAGATCTTGAAGGAGTTGGAGAATTGAATTGACAAACACCTCAGGCTTCGAGTTCCCTCAGCCTTCGGTTGAGCAAGGAGCACCCTTCGACCGGCTCAGGATCCGGAACTGAGATGAAAGACTTGTGTTTGAAAAGAAAACCATTTCTGATCCCAAATTCTTGTTTTTGGTTTCAATGGAATAATATGCTTTACTCATGTAAATCTTTGCTCTTTATTCCTGCTCCTGAGCCTGTCGAAGGATGTTCTTTGTTCAAATTCCTCCTATTGTCAATTGTAAACTTTATCTTCGTAACACATTGCTTTCTACTTGATGAAACAAACGCTTTTACTGTTTTTTGTAATTCTATCCGCACTTACGCTGGCACAACCTTATGCCGGACATGAAAAAGTGGTCATCAAGGAACATGCTATTAAAGCTGCGCAATGCACTCCGCCGACCACCACGACGTATCTGGAACTGAACAACGTTCGGGCGATGGTGCACACTGCCGGAAATCTCTGGCAGGTTCCCAACCAGAATTATACACAGTATGAGATTCCGAAAAATTCCGGTATCATGGCACTCTTCACTGCAGCGCTTTGGTTGGGCGGTACCGATGTCAATAACCAATTGAAACTGGCGGCATTGCGCTATCGACAAGGACAGGATTACTGGACAGGGCCACTATCACAGGTGTTTGCTGAAACAACTTATCAGAATTGCGCCAAGTACGACCGACATTTCGTAACCACACAGGATATGATCCGCGAATTCAATGCCTGGTATGAAGCCGGTGTGGAGGATGCGCAAAATGGTACCACAACGCAATCGGAACTCTTTCCGGAATACGAAGTGCCTGAAATCATCCAAAACTGGCCTGCTCATGGTGATGTGAGTCAGGGTCAGGCCTATTTTCTTGCACCATTTTACGATTACAATGAAGATGGACACTATGACTGGAAAGACGGTGATTACCCTTGGTATGACATCAAACGAACCAAAGAATGCAAAGTAGACCGAGAGATTTCCCTTTACGGTGATATCAATTTCTGGTGGGTGATGAACGATAAAGGAAACATCCATACGGAAACGGGTGGTGATCCTATCGGAATGGAGATCCGTGCGCAAGCGTTTGCCTTTGCATCCAATGACGAAGTCAATAATATGACTTTTTATAACTACGAATTGATCAACCGTGGAACACAAACACTTTACAATACGTATTTTGGTTTCTTTACGGACGGTGCGCTCGGAAATCCGTTTGATGATTACGTAGGTTGTGATGTGAACCGCGGACTCGGGTATTACTACAACGGAGACAATTACGACGAAGAAAATTCCGGTTTCAAAGGATACGGATCATCGCCTCCTGCGGTTGGTGTAGACTTTTTTGAGGGACCTTATCAGGACAATGACGGGACAGACAATGCGTTTGGTATCGGTGAAAATGAGGCACTGAACGGAATAGGCTATGGCGATGGGGTGATCGACAATGAACGTTTTGGCATGCGGAGATTTCTTTACTATTCCAACACAACCAACGGAGCCAATCCAAATCAAACCGACCCTATCTCAGCCTCTGATTTTTACAACTACCTGCGAGGACGATGGAAGGATGGTTCTCCTTTCTACTATGGCGGAAGTGGACACATTTCAGACGCAGAAGCCAATCC
>CAIYQV010000025.1 GCA_903928365.1 uncultured Flavobacteriia bacterium | reverse complement strand
GGGTTCATTCGGGTGATCGGAAAAGGAAATAAGGAACGACTTGTTCCAGTTAGTAAAAGCGTCGAAAAAGAGATTGGAATATACAACGACCATATCCGACGACATCAGCATATTCAACCAGGAAATGAAAATGTCGTTTTCCTGAATCGTCGTGGGGCCAAACTTACGCGTGTAATGATCTTTACCATTATCAAAGATCTGTCCGCAGCGATTGGGTTACAAAAAACCATCTCACCGCATACTTTCCGACATTCGTTTGCGACTCACATGATTGAAGGGGGAGCGAATTTGCGCGCCGTTCAGGATATGCTTGGACATGAGTCGATCACCACCACAGAGATCTACACCCATTTAGACCAGCGTTTTTTGAGAGACGCGATCATTACGTTCCATCCCCGCAACGCAGGAAAGTAAAACTTATGCAGGGATGCGTGGATTCACTACCTTAAAAAAGAGTGGAGGAATCAATGAGAGCAACATCATACCAGGATATCCGGTCGGCATGGTCGGAGATCCTTCATGCGTTTCCAACACCTGATAGGGCCGATCTGCTTTGAAATGGTGATCCGAATGTCGCGTTAATTCAAAAAGCACGACTCTTCCGAGAACATTATTGGCATTCCATGAATGTATCCTCTTTACTGACTCAAAAGTGCCGTTTTCTCTTTGTTTGCGCATCAGACCGTAATGTTCAATGTAATTGACTGTCTCCAGCAACAGGATACCGATCCCCGCAACGATTAGAAAATCGATCAGCGCATCAGGACCAAGTGAAAAATAAATTCCAGTACACAAACTAATTTGAGCCAGACTGTAAACGACCATCAGATTAGTCAGGCCCAAACGAAAATGCTTCATAATTCCCATGCGTGTCCATTCAATCCTCCATGCCTGAAAGTAACTTCCAAAATGTGATCGGAACCAGAAAATATAAAGCGGCTCATTTCTTCTGGCCGTAGCAGGATCCTGCGGTGTACCAACGTTGGTATGATGTCCACGATTGTGATATGGCAAAAAATGGTTTTCCAAGGATGACAGCAACAACAACTCCCCTACTAATCGTTCCCATCGATTCGAACGGTGCCCTAGTTCGTGACCTACATTGACCCCTATCACGCCACACATTAATCCCATGGAGAACAGCGCCCCCAAATGCTCGTAAGTGTGACCAAAATCAGAGATCAAAAACCAGTATAAATACCCAAATTGTAAAGGCAACATCAGATACAACAACCAGTCGTAAAAAGGATCGTTTTCTGCCTCATCGCGCACCTCACCCTCCAGATTAGCATCATCTATTGGCAAAAGCAACTCCAGCGCAGGGACAAGTACAAAAAAGGTGACCAATGGCAAAAAAGTCAACCAACCTTTGAAAACAAAGCCCACTCCTACCGTTGCAGGAAGTAAAAATATGGTGAGGTATTTTAATTTTCTTATCTGCATGATATTCGTTTTAGATGTGCTATTTAATAATCTTCCCATACAGATCATAGTGATCTGCAGAGGTAATCATGATGTTTTCAAAATCACCCAATCTAAGGTAGCCATCTTCCTTTTTCACAAGTACCTCGTTATCTACCTCTGGTGAATCAAACTCCGTTCTTCCAATGAAATAATCCCCTTCCACACGGTCAAACAACACTTTATACGTTTTTCCTACTTTCTGTTGATTCAATTCGTAACTGATACCGGATTGAAGTTCCATGATCTCATCCGCACGTTTCTTCTTCGTTTTCATTGGAACATCGTCCTTGAATGAATACGCATGTGTATTCTCTTCATGTGAATAGGTGAAAATTCCCAATCGATCAAAGCGACTGCGCTCAACCCAATCATACATCTCTTCATAATCGGCCTTTGTCTCACCGGGATATCCGGCAATGAGAGTCGTTCTTAAGGCAATGCCTGGTACTTTATCACGAATGGTCGCAATGAGTTCTTCTGTCTTTTCACGCGTTATTCCTCGACGCATTGCCTGTAAGATCTTTGTAGAACCGTGTTGCAATGGCATATCCAGGTATTTACAAATATTATCACGCTCATTCATCACATCCAGTACATCCATCGGAAATCCTGCTGGAAAGGCATAATGTAAACGGATCCAATCAATTCCTTCCACATCCGAAAGGCGTTTCATCAAATCGGAAAGTGCACGTTTTTTATAGAGATCCAAACCGTAGTAGGTCAGATCTTGCGCGATCAGCATTAATTCTTTAACCCCTTTAGCCGCCAAACCTTTCGCTTGTGTCACAAGATCCTCTATCGGCGTAGAAACATTCTTTCCGCGCATCAATGGAATCGCACAAAAAGAGCATGGTCGGTCACAGCCTTCCGCAATCTTGAAATACGCATAATGGTTCGGAGTTGTTAATAAACGTTCGCCTACCAATTCATGTTTATAATCAGCCTTTAACGTTTTGAGAAGTCTCGGAAGATCACGTGTTCCGAAAAAAGCATCGACCTCGGGAATTTCCTTTTCCAGATCGTCCTTGTACCGCTCCGACAAACAGCCCGTAACATACACTTTATCGACCAAACCTTCCGATTTTGCTTCTGCGTAACGAACGATCGTATCAATAGACTCTTGTTTGGCATTATCAATGAATCCACATGTATTGATGATCACGATCTCCGCATCATCGTCCATGGATTCATGCTCAACATCGAATTGATTGGC
>CAIYQV010000024.1 GCA_903928365.1 uncultured Flavobacteriia bacterium | reverse complement strand
TGGGAGAAAGTGAGGGTTTTTACGCTTGATGCAGGAAAGATCATTCTGGCCATTTCTGTACTCCTTTGGGTACTTGCATCCTACGGTCCAGGTGATCAGATGGAAAAGGCAGAGCAAAAGGTGCTGGATTCATATAATAAGAAAACCATCACTGATGCAGAGATTGGTCAGAATGTGGCTTCAGCTAAATTGGAACATTCCTATATGGGACACATGGGAAAATGGATCGAGCCGGTGATACGCCCTTTGGGTTACGACTGGAAGATTGGTATTTCGTTGATTACTTCTTTCGCTGCCAGAGAGGTGTTTGTTGGTTCTCTTGCTACCATCTATGCTTCTCAGGATGACGGTGCAGAAAATGAACGCTTGATCGAACGACTCAGAAGAGAGAAAAGAGAGGATGGCAAACCTGTTTATTCCATGGCTTCAGGTGTATCCCTTATGGTGTTTTATGTCTATGCAATGCAATGCATGGCTACACTGGCGGTTGTTAAACGTGAGACGAAAAGTTGGAAATGGCCTTTGTTTCAAGTCTTGTTTATGGGTATTTTAGCCTATATCGGGGCATTTACGGTATTTCAAATATTAAGCTGATGCAGGAATTCTTCGTTATATTGGCAGTCCTTACATCAACGCTTTATCTGCTCATGAAATGGAGCGCACGATTTAAGAAAAAGGATAGTTCATGCGAAGGTTGTTCTTACCACCAATCAGCCTCGCAAGACTAATGACCTCCTGAGCTGCCCTGCTCAAAAGAAATACCTTGTTTTTTTAGAAGTCGACCTACGTAAACCGCAAAGAAAGCGAGGTAAGCAAAACAGGCAACACCCACGAAGTAGGAATGTTGTATGCCCAAAATGTTGTCATTAGCGAGCGCACCCTGTGCCAATGAGATCACGCCTCCCCCCATGATCATCATGATCAGAAGACTTGAAGCGGTGTTTGTTTTTTCGCCCAGTCCAGCAATACCAAGAGTGAAGATACATGGCCACAATGTACTGCAGAAAAGTCCCACAGAGATGAAGGCAAACACACTGGTCATTCCTGAAGAGAAAATACCGATGAGCAGCGCTCCGATGCCCAGGATGGAATAAAGTGCGAGCTGTCGTGAGGGTTTTCCTTCACTCACTGCATCTGCCACAGCGAGAATTACGACGATAAGAAGGTATGGATATAATTCTTGTATGGAATGTCCTCCAACTACATTGGCAAAAGCAAAAACGCCGAAAGCTACAAAAGGTAGGAGTAAGCTTAACTTAAGTTTAGTGGAATCACTTAAATCAAATGCGCCGGCAGCGGAAGTCCATCTGCCGATCATCAAACTTGCCCAGAACAAGGATACATACGGAGCGACAGCACTTTCCGGCGTGCCTAATTTTTGCTTCATGAATTCAGGCAGGTTACTCGCGGTAGATACTTCTACACCAACGTATACGAAAATGGCAATCATGCCTAGCAATACCTGCGGATGTCGAATCGTTTCCATAATACCTGCTCCAGCAGAGTTAGTATCATCTCCAATCCTGTCCGGAACGGATGAAAATTTAAAGAACACAGCCGCCACTATAAAGGTAAATCCGAGTACGAGGTAGGGGATTTGAACAGCACCTAAATTCAAAGCCTGGTCAGGACTGGATACTCCTCCGAAAATAGCAAAAGACACGATTACAGGTCCGATCGTTGTGCCTACATTATTGATTCCTCCTGCCAAACTGAGACGCATATTTCCCTTGGATGGGTCGCCCATCCTTATGGCTAATGGGTTTGCTGCAATCTGCTGCAAGGAAAACCCAAGTCCAACGATGAACAAGCCACTAATGAGTAATGGAAAGGAAGCATTATTGGAAGCCGGGATAAATAAAAGTGTTCCACATGCTGAAATCACCAATCCAAGAGCAAGCCCGTTTCGATAGCCTATTTTGTTCAGAATATCTCTTTTCAGTAAGGCGGAAATTGCAAAGTAAAGAATCGAACCAACAGTGTAAGCGACATAAAATGCAAACGAGATCATTTGTGACTGAAGCTGAGTCAGATCCAGGGCTTTTTTGAAGACCGGAATCAATATATCATTACTTGCGGCAACGAATCCCCAGAAAAAGAAAATAATAATCAACGTGACGAAAGCACTGCTTTTGTTGGAACCAGACATGATTTAATAATTTTTGGAAAGATAAGAGAATTTCTATCGTTTAACCGACAGATTTCTGAAGATTGTTTGAACCGTCTGCTATGGATAACATCTGTTTCACCGTTGCCACAATTCCTTTGGTATGGAACCCACATTCTTCCCAAAGCTCTTCTTGCGTGCCATGATGCACATAGCGGTCAGGAATGCCTAATCGAACAATTTCTGCCTGGTATTTCTGATCTGCCATGAACTCAATCACTGCCGAACCAAAACCGCCCATTAAACAACCGTCCTCTACAGTAATCACCTTTTTGAATTTGCCGAAGACTTCATGAAGCATTACTTCATCGATCGGTTTAACAAAACGCATGTCATAATGTGCCGCCGAAACTCCTAATTGCTTCAGTTCTTCAATTGCTTCCTGAGCAAAATTTCCAGGATGACCAATCGTAAGGATGGCAATATCATTTCCGGAGGTGAGTTTTCGTCCTGTTCCGACTTTGACCTCTTTCATAGCTGTTTTCCACTCGGTCATGACACCATTGCCTCTTGGATAACGGATTGTGAATGGACCCTGATCTTTCAACTGAGCGGTATACATCAAATTGCGCAGTTCTGCCTCATTCATTGGCGCGGAGACGACCATATTTGGTATGTGACGCATATATGCCAGGTCATACGCTCCGTGGTGGGTTGCACCGTCCGCTCCAACTAATCCACCTCTGTCCAGACAGAAAACAACATTCAGGTTTTGTATGGCTACATCATGTAATACCTGATCATAGGCACGCTGCATGAATGAAGAATAAATATTACAGAACGGAACCATGCCCTGAGTGGCAAGTCCTGCAGAGAAAGTAACCGCGTGTTGCTCCGCAATTCCTACGTCAAAAGCACGATCAGGCATAGCCGCCATCATGATGTTTAACGAACAACCTGAAGGCATTGCCGGGGTAACACCCATTATTTTTTCGTTCTCCTCAGCGAGTTCAACGATCGTATGTCCGAATACATCCTGGTACTTTGGTGGCTGTGGTGATTTTGGAACCACCTTTACAATTTCACCGGTTTCTTTATTGAATACCCCAGGTGCATGCCACTTGGTAGGATTCCCTTCTTCTGAGAATTTATAACCTGCCCCTTTTCGGGTGACGCAATGAAGAATTTTTGGACCGGGAATGTCTTTTAGATCTTCCAGAACACGCGCCAAACCAACAGCATCGTGTCCGTCAACCGGACCAAAATACCTGAAATTAAGTGATTCAAAAAGATTGCTTTGTTTTAAAAGCGATGATTTCAAAGCCGTTGAGATCTTTGACGCAACAGACTGTGCATCCGGACCGAATTTGGAGATCTTACCTAAAAGTTTCCAAACTTCATCCTTCACTTTATTATAGGTATGCGAGGTAGTGATGTCAGTGAGGTATTCCTTTAAGGCACCCACGTTCGGATCGATCGACATACAGTTGTCGTTCAGGATCACCAGTAAATTGGCATCTTTTTCAAAACCAGCATGATTCAGCCCTTCAAAAGCCAATCCTGCAGTCATGGCACCATCGCCAATTACAGCAATGTGTTGACGGTCTTTTTCTCCTTTGTACTTGCTAGCTACTGCCATTCCAAGTGCCGCAGAAATAGATGTAGAAGAATGGCCAACACCGAAAGTATCGAATTCACTCTCAGTGCGTTTCGGGAAACCTGAAATGCCCCCCTTCAATCTGTTCGTATGAAAACGATCTCTTCTTCCTGTAAGAATCTTGTGTCCGTAAGCCTGGTGTCCGACATCCCAAACTAATTGATCATTTGGTGTATTGAACACATAATGCAATGCTACGGTTAATTCAACAACACCTAAGCTGGCACCAAAGTGACTGTTCCCAATCTCAGAAATAACATCTACGATATACTGTCTTAATTCGTCGGAGATCTGAGGAAGGTCATCCACAGCAAACTTTGACCTCATATCTGAGGGAACAACGATCTGTTCAAGTAAGGGTCCTGCTTTGTAAGTTGCCATAGTGCGTAAGGGTGCAAAATTAGGGTGAATACCTATAACAAACAAATGACAGGTTTATTTTGTTCGGGGTGTTGGAAAATCCCTCTCTTTTCTTGAATGGATCAGATATTATCAAAGAAATCATTCCCTTTATCGTCCGTAATAATGAACGCAGGGAAATTCTTTATTGTGATCTTGCGAACCGCCTCCATTCCGAGTTCTTCGAAATCAACTACTTCCACAGAAGTAATGTTCTCTTTGGCCAGGATCGCTGCCGGTCCACCAATCGAACCCAGATAGAAGCCGCCGTATTTTTGACAGGCATCTTTTACTTCTTTGGAACGGTTTCCTTTGGCCAGCATGATCATACTACCGCCGTGCTGTTGGAATAAATCTACATAGGAGTCCATACGACCTGCTGTGGTTGGACCAAACGAACCTGATGGCATTCCTTCCGGAGTTTTCGCCGGCCCGGCGTAATAAACAGGATGGTTTTTGAAATAGTCAGGCATCGGTTGACCTGCGTCCAGCATTTCTTTG
>CAIYQV010000023.1 GCA_903928365.1 uncultured Flavobacteriia bacterium | reverse complement strand
CTCCTGCCTTATCCAACTGGAGTTCGGCGTAATCCATGAACCAGGAGAATCGGTCCATTCGACACATATACTGATTGACAGGGAAATTTACCTGCGAAGTTCCTTTGTTGGATTTAAATTCACCGTTGCGCTCCTTGAATGAGATGTGCGCCTGTACATTATCTGCTTGAAACGCTACCGCACCTTCACCCTCTTCAGCAAACGTATTTTTCAAACTAAAACTGGATGTATCCGCATTGATCTCCCATCGGTTGAAACGGTAATTAGAAGAGATCGTAGTGGCTGTTTTAAAATTGAACATTCCACGACCGGTCATACCATTCGGACGAATAAGCGCTGTACCACGAAGTTTTGCTTCTCCTTTGAAGAAATTTAAGTCGTTTTGAGGGGTGGAAGAAGCTTTTAACAAATTATCCCGCGGCACATAACAGATATAGGCTTCCTTGGACTCTACATCCGGAAACTGCACACCGGTATCGATGGGTCGATTGACAAAATTTGCAAACCCTACCGTCGAATCAGGCATAAAGTACAAGGCCTTCGAAATGGAGGTCGATTCCACAAAATTGATTGTTCCGGCACCCTGCAATCCATTATTAGACAATAGGATCTTATTTTCATATTTTGCTCCCGTTCCATAAAAATCATATCCACCGTCAGGCGCTTTAGTAGAAAATCCAAATGAATAATCAGGCATAATGACAAGATCTTCTCTGATCTTAGGGAAGATTCCTGCTGATGTCAATTCTCCTTTCAAATGGAAAGACAGTTCATTGAAGTTGTCCATACTATCTATTTCAAAAGGAAAAACCGTGTAATAGAATCTCGAGCTGTCATATGCTCCTCTGGAGATGGTTTTGGAATTGTAGTAAACGAAACAATTCTTCTCAATGATCAATTTAGGATAGGTACTGATGTCCGCATTGTTACCAGAACGGTTGGTAGGATCATCCACCAAAAGTTGACCTACAATTCCATTGATGGCACTCTTCATTGCAATAACTCTTGTACCATCCTCAGGTTTCAAAGGTCGCACACGCAACAACGAACGGTAGGTTTTCAATAAGTTTATCTTATTATCTGCATAATTGAAATTAGCACTCAATGCTTGCACTTCGATCTTACCTGAATTGACCCACCCACTGAACTCAAAATTGCGGTTTTGTTTCACTACAACCCTTGCTCCTTGAGGAAACACCTTTGTAAATTGCTTGTCTGAAAGTGAAATAGCATCCACAGCATTCAGGTCAAACTCTAACGTTCCGAGGTTCATTTTACCAAAATAGGTCATTAACCTTCGCTCTTCTGCTTGTTTCTTGTATACTTCCTGCAGATCCTGAAGATTTTGGTCGTTCTTAATTTGATCTTCTGTGTACCCCTGTAATTCCTTTGGCCTGAAATCAGATACAAAGGACAGGTAATCGTAATCCTTGCGTTTCGCTTTGCCCTGAACAAAATGGTCTAACTTGGGATTGATACTAACTGTATTTGCTTCCTGATCGTAATTTATAAATCCATAGGCAGACATTTCAATAAGTATTGGGCGGGCTTGTTCGATCGTCTTATTTAGAGCAGATGCCGCTTTTCCCTCGTTAAGTGTATATTCATCGAATTTATAGCAATACTTCCACAATTGCTGCAAAGGATTGGTCGTCTCCAATCCCTGAATTCGATCGTACAACTTCTCATCAAAGTAGGCTTTTGATTCGAATCGTGCTACTCTTTGTTCCTGCGACGTACCAAAATCAAAAGTAAAATACACGTCTTGTTCATCCGTTTTCCAGCTCATTTTAGCAACATATCCATCGAGTTGATGATAGGTATCACTAAATGGCGCCATTCCGTTACCCGTTTTACTCCTCGTAAATTCAACCAGTTTTTTAGTGATGTCATACATGAATATACACCCGGGGTGTGTAATCGAATCTCCTGAATTCAAATACATCACAGTCGCAGCTCCATTGCAGGAGAATTTGGTAGGATAAATATACATTACCTGACCTGCTGCTTTCACAAAGGGCTTTCCATTTCGATGTAAGACCACACGAGCCGGCTCCTTGGCTGTACCCATTCCAACAAAACTTGCTCCCTGCATGGAAAAACCACCATCATAATCTACGTCAGGTCTGATATTTTTAATGACCAGTCGTTTTTCATAGGAAAGGAACTGCGGATAGATCTTGTCCTCCTCTCTGTTGATCGTAAATGCCCGATCTGAAATGGATCCGATAATCGGGTAGGAAAAGTATTTAGTCTTAAGAGATACCGTGTCGGCGCTGAAATTAGGCGTCTTACAGGAGATATCATAATTTCTGAGCGTCGCAATCGACTCATCACGAGGCACACCTACCTTCTCCCATGTAAGGTTTCCACCAGTGCCAACCCATCTCTTGAGGAGTGGATCATATGTGCCATTCGTATTAGAAACAACCAATGAGTCGATATATGGCTGTTCGTCCTTCGTTTTGGAATTACGGTTCACAACGCGACAAACGAGATTTCCTCCTTTACAACTAATCGAAGGTTTGTCTGTAAACTCAAATTGGTACTCCCCTTTTTCTAAATACCAGGTAAAATTAGAGGCATCAGACAACTTCCTTTCAGAGAAAAAACCTGCCGAGAACTCAATAAAATCCTCAAAACGCTTGATATTCTTCCCATCCAACATTTTATCCACCGAGTTATGCCACGCCTGGTAACTGGAAGTAGATTGTCTTCCCTTAATGAAGGAGTACACAGAAAAAACATATTGATAGATCTCTGGGTAAGGTTTGAGATTTTTTACTGTCATTTGGTTACACGTCTCTACCATCTTGGTAAAGTAAGCCTCAGGAAAATCCGAGGATTCGAGCAACATTTGAGGTAAGGCTTTCTTCGCGAAATCCGAAAATTCACCGCGACCGAATTCGGTTAGCGATTTATCAAACTCTTTGACGAACTTATCTCTATTGTTCGAAAACGTAGTTTGACCTATAGCAACCTGTAAACCAAACAGGAATAAACATCCCAAAATCCATCTCATATATCAACGTAATTGAAGTTCTACAGCAGCCCAGTTATCTTTGTTCAAGATACGTATTTTTTGAAAACCGAAGGAAGAAGCAAACTCAACCATTTCTTCCGCATCAGAAGTGAAAAATCCACTTAGAAAAAGCATGCCACCTTTTTTAAGAAGTTTGGCATAGTAAGATAAATGTGCTTTAAGTACATTCTTATTGATGTTTGCCAGTATCAAATCAAAATCATCCGTAACCACTGCATCAATATCTCCGCAAAGTGCCGTGATCTTTTTACATGAATTTCGTTCGGCATTTTCAATAGTATTTTCAACGGACCAATCCTCAATGTCCACTGCCAGAATTTCCGTTGCACCTAATTTTTCAGCAATGATGGCCAGGACACCTGTTCCTGTTCCCATATCCAACACTTTTGCTGGCATAGTTTCAAGTTCAAAAAGCGCTTTAGACATCATCCACGTGGTTTGATGGTGCCCCGTGCCAAATGACATTTTGGGCATGATCTCCACAGACATTCCTCTTGCGACCGACTTATCATGAAAGGGTGCCAGAATTGTAAGAACATCTTCTACATACACCGGATCGAACTGCGATTCCCATTCCGCATTCCAGTTTTGTTGCTGAATGATCGTAACTGACCAATCTGACTTAACATCAGATGGTAATTCATCAAGAAATGAACCTTTTACAGGATTCTCCGGGTTAATGTCGGCCATCTGTGCATAAGCAAGAACGCCTGATTCAGTTTCAACAAAACTTTCATATCCATTCTCTGCCAGTTGTGCGATCAACACCCCTGACCATGGCTCCCTTGGAGACAATTCTACTTTTAATTCGAGGTAATCCATTAAAATGAATTTACAATCGCTTGAAACGTATCAGCTTTCAAAGAGGCTCCTCCTATCAAACCACCGTCAACGTTCGGGCAGGCAAATAACTCCTTTGCATTCGAAGCGTTACAACTACCACCGTACAAAATGGAAATACCATTTGCCGTTTCTTCGTCATATTTCTCAGAGATCCAGCCTCGTATAGACCGATGCATTTCCTCTGCTTGTTCAGTCGTGGCAGTCAAACCGGTTCCGATCGCCCATACAGGTTCATAAGCGATCACACTTTTCATCAGATTCGGTTTACTTAAATGAAACAGGCTGTCTTCCAGTTGTTGTTTAACAAAACTCAATTCTCCACCAGTATTGCGTATTTCAAATGGTTCTCCACAACAAAAAACCGGTTTAATTCCAGCATTCAAAGAAGCATCGACTTTTTTCTTCAAGAAAAGATGGTCTTCATTAAATATCGCTCTTCGTTCTGAATGCCCGATAAGGACCATTGTCGCGCCCAAGTCTTTAATCTGAAGTACAGAAACCTCCCCTGTGAAGGCACCATTTTCCTGTGGGTAAAAATTCTGAGCGCCCACTCGGATCTGCGGAAGCAACTCCTTTACCATTGAAATATAAGGAAATCCGGGGAAAACACCTACTTCGACCCCATCAGCTAAAGGCATTTCCTTCATTCCTTCTGCCAACTGACGTACTTCATGAGAAGTAAGATTCATTTTCCAATTACCCAGTACCCTTTTCTTTCGTTGCTCCATAGAATGTTATTAGGAAGGTTGAAGTTAGTAAAAATAAAAAAAGGAGCTGCAAATGCAGCCCCCTTCTACTATAGAAAATGGATTTAGTTTTCTACTGCGAACATTCCTACACCGCAACCTTTTGCAGCGCCTTCAAATTCAAAAAAGAGGGCAAAGGTCCCTGTGGTTTTACAATTAAAATCTACGTATGGAAAATGTTTTCCAGTTGTTTTATTGAATGATGTAGCTAACAACACTGATTTTTTCTCATTCTGATAAATAGACATGATCATTTTTGTTTTGTTATCTGCATTATTTATGGGAAGGAGGCGGTACTTAAGTCCTGATTTCAAGGAAATCATAAAGAACTGAGAAGGTGGGTCTGACGGTGAACCACTGGAAAGAACGATCCTGTAATCTTTAATCAATTTGAACGGCACCACCTTGGTAAGTCCAATGGCGTATTCTTCTTCTCCATCGCATTTCCCCTTCATTTCAGGAGATTTTTTAAATGACAGCATGATCAGCGCCATCACTATCAGAAAAGAGAATAATTTTAGATTCTTTTTCATGATCTTTTTATTTTAAAAGTTCATCGCGCAACCCCATTGTAGCGTCTATAACAGCCTCAATCTGCTCTTTGGAAGCAAGGATCTTTGTTTCGCTTTTATCAATGAATACCAATTCACCATTAATCTCCTGCATTTCAGGTTCTCGAATGATCTGTTCAATCTTGATCACGTCATATTTTGTTTTCAGAGCACTCATCGAATTGGATAGCTTTGAAAAATAAGGATCGTTTGCCGCTTTTTTCAAAAGATCGGCAAGCTTTTCAACACTCTCTTTTTGTTCAGCCACCCGATTTTTCATTTCATCTGTCATATTCCCTTTCGCCAGATTTGAAATGATGTAAGATCCTTCCAACCAAGTTCCTAAAACCATGAGAATAGAAAGTTCATTTCTTCCCTTGTTTCGGAAATGAGCTTCCATTTTGTTAAATGATTCGGTCGACATTTGAAGCAATGAATCCGCATTGGAAGAATTTTTGGCCATGCTGATCATTTGATCGAAATCAAAGAACTGATCGATCTCCAAATCTTTTGAAAGCATTCGGATTGCCCCCAGGTAATCCATCGCAACGAATGATTTCTCGTAAATATTAATATAACCCATATCTCCACCAAATGCTCCCATTGCTAAAGCCTTATCATAGTTGGAAACAAAACGTTCCAGGTTTTTGGTTGGGATCAGAATACTGCTATTAAAAGGATTACCCGCATTTTTGATCACCAGCGAAGTCTCTATCGGAGAAGGAAATGATTGGATCAACAGATCCAGTTCTTCTTTACTGATCTTCAAATTCATTTTTTTCGAGTTGAGCGAATCTTCTAATCCGTTGTTTTCAGAATTAGAACAGGAAGTGGTAATTCCCATCGCCAAGATAAGTGAAGCCACAGGTAGTAAAAGTGATCTACTATTCATACGTCATTGAGATTTAATTGCGTTTAAAAAAATTGAGTTCCATTATTCGCTTCAACACATCAAAGTAGAGCGCAATAAAGGTCCCTATAATAAAGATCCAGATAACGATGACGTTATACCAGAATGTCGGAATGGTTTGTCCGAAAACCGACTTGACGGGCACGTACATAAGTTCACCCTTCAACTGAAAAGCAGGATCAAGATGATCGCGCATGAACACAAAGTCATAGTTCTGATAAACTACTTCATCCTGGACAAAATAGCGGTTTTTGGTAG
>CAIYQV010000022.1 GCA_903928365.1 uncultured Flavobacteriia bacterium | reverse complement strand
GCAAACAATATCTTGGTTGGAAGGTGGAATATAAACTTGGATTAATTCCATTCTATTCTTACCAAACTACTATCTCCAATATGAGCGGACGCCTAAGCTTAATTTGGCATTTCAGATAGTTTAACGCGGTATTGCTCGATATTAAGTGTGAGTTCATGATACATTAAGTATCTTTGGCAGACCAATTTTAGCACGTTATGGCAGACTTTTTTTACAGCGATCCTTATCCTATACAAAGTGATAAAACGGAATACCGCAAGATCTCATCCGACTTTGTAAAAGTGGAAAAACTCGGAGATCGGGAAATCCTTACTATTGATCCAAAAGCGCTTGAAGTACTTTCTCAGGAAGCCATGTCGGATGTCTCTTTCTACCTGAGAGCGTCCCATTTGCAGAAATTGAACAATATTCTTCAAGATCCGGAAGCAACCGACAATGATCGTTTTGTAGCGTATAACCTGCTTCAGAATGCCGTTGTTGCGGCCGAAGGACAATTGCCTTCTTGTCAGGATACCGGAACAGCGATCGTCATGGCGAAAAAAGGAGAGAATGTGTATACAGGAGTAGATGATGCGGAATTTCTTTCCAAAGGAATCTTCAATACCTATCAGGAACGTAATCTTCGGTATTCCCAAATCGTTCCGATCTCCATGTTCGAAGAGAAAAATTCAGGATCCAACCTTCCTGCTCAGATTGATATTTACGCCAAAAAAGGGGCTTCTTACGAATTTCTTTTCCTTGCTAAAGGCGGAGGTTCAGCGAATAAAACGTTTCTGTATCAGAAGACTAAAAGTTTATTGAATGAAAAGTCCATGGAGGAGTTCATTCGAGAGAAAATCAAGGATCTGGGGACCGCGGCTTGTCCGCCTTACCACTTGGCATTGGTAATTGGTGGCACTTCAGCTGAAGCGAACCTTGCAGCCGTTAAAAAAGCATCGGCAGGTTATTTTGATGAACTTCCATCGGAAGGCAATATGGCCGGACAAGCATTTCGCGATCTGGAATGGGAAAAACGTGTGCAACTCATCTGTCAGGAAAGTCAGATCGGTGCGCAGTTTGGTGGAAAATACTTCACGCACGATGTGCGTGTGATCCGCTTGCCGCGACATGCTGCTTCTTGTCCTGTTGGATTAGGTGTTTCGTGTTCAGCCGACCGCAACATCAAAGCGAAGATCACGAAAGAAGGTTTGTTCATTGAACAGTTGGAAAAAAACCCACGACGATTATTGCCTGAAAACCCACCGCATCTCGAGGCGCCGGTAGAGGTCAACCTCGATCGTCCTATGAATGAAGTGTTGGCTGAACTTTCCAAATACCCAATCAAAACACGATTGAAACTCAATGGAACATTGATCGTGGCACGAGATATTGCCCATGCACGTATCAAAGAAATGCTGGACGCAGGTCAACCGATGCCTGACTATTTCAAAAACCATCCTGTTTATTACGCCGGGCCGGCGAAAACTCCGGAAGGAATGCCATCCGGTTCATTTGGTCCAACCACAGCAGGACGTATGGACTCCTATGTAGATTTATTCCAACAGCACGGCGGTAGTATGATCATGCTGGCCAAAGGAAACCGTTCCAAAGAAGTAAAAGATGCCTGTCAGAAATATGGTGGTTTCTATCTGGGTTCGATTGGTGGACCGGCAGCAATCCTGGCTAAAGAGAACATTACTTCTGTGGAAGTAGTTGATTTCGAAGAACTCGGAATGGAAGCGGTTCGCAAGATCACAATAAAGAATTTCCCTGCGTTCATTATTACGGACGATAAAGGGAATGATTTCTTTGAT
>CAIYQV010000021.1 GCA_903928365.1 uncultured Flavobacteriia bacterium | reverse complement strand
TGATAGTTGCCGACATGTTGTAAAATTCAGGACGACAAAATTACTGTATTCAAGGAGAAACGGATTAAAAATCCATTAATCTTTACCCGATCAATTGCGTAAACAAGGCAGGATCTTCATTGAGATACTGATACTGAAAATGTAAACGCTCCAGATTGGCGGTGATCACTTTCAGATCTTCAGATGATTTAAGTTCAATCCCGACTACTGCAGGACCACTTTCGCGATTGTTCTTTTTCGAAAACTGGAAAAAAGTGATGTCGTCGTTCTCTCCAAGGACTTTCGTAACAAAATCCTTTAGTGCACCTGGACGCTGAGGAAACTGGATCAGGAAATAATGCTTCAATCCTTCGTAGAACAAGGAACGCTCTTTGATCTCTTCGGTTCGTGTAATATCATTATTACTTCCACTAACAATGCAAACCACGTTCTTTCCCTGGATGCGGTCAGCAATCTGGTCCAATGCGGCAATGGTCAATGCTCCTGCAGGTTCGACCACCATCGCCTGCTCGTTGTACAATTTCAGAATGGTGGAGCACACTTTTCCTTCAGCCACAAGTACCACTTCCTTCAGCCATTGCTTACAGATGTCAAAATTGGCATCTCCAACCCTTTTAACGGCAGCACCATCCACGAACTTGTCAATTTCCTCCAATTGCGTATTCACCCCATTTCTCAAAGAAGTTTGCATAGAAGGAGCTCCAAGAGGTTCTACACCAATGATCTCCGTATCAGGACTCAGCGCCGAGAAAACAGTCAACATACCGGAGATGAGTCCGCCACCACCCACCGGAACTAAAAGGACATCGATCTTTTCTTTGATCTGGTCAAGTATTTCTAACGCCACAGTACCTTGTCCCGCAATCACTTTCTCATCATCAAAAGGATGCACAAATACATTTCGGTGATCCTGACAATAATCCATAGCCGCAGCATACGAGTCATCGAAGGTATCCCCTTGAAGCCTGATAGTAATGTTGTTCTTACCAAACAACTCCACCTGTCTGAGTTTTTGTTTGGGTGTAGTCGCAGGCATAAAGATGGTTCCCTGAATATTCAGTAAGTGACAGGAATAAGCTACCCCTTGCGCATGATTTCCTGCACTGGCGCATACAATTCCCTGTTTTTTCTCTTCCGCTGAAAGTGAACTAATCTTATTGTAAGCTCCTCGTATTTTGTATGACCTTACCGTTTGTAGATCCTCGCGCTTCAAATAGATATGAGCATTGTACATATCCGACAATTGCAGATTTGCCATACAGGGCGTTTGCTGTACTACCCCATTGAGTTGACCCTGCGCGGAACGCACATCCTCAAGACTGACCATCAGTTCAAACTTTTCATATTTGTCATTTGCTCACGCAAATACGCCCCTACTGTTTCGATCGGGTGCTGACGAATTGCCTTGTTCACGTCGATAAGACGTTTGTTGTCTGCCTGATTGGTTACGCTCAATGGTCGACCAAGCACACTCGTGCCGATCTGTTTCATAAAATCACCGAGTAATGGTTTACACGCATGATCGAACAAATAACAGCCGTATTCTGCGGTATCCGAGATGATGCGATTCATTTCATACAATTTCTTGCGTGCGATGGTATTTGCTATCAAAGGAGCCTCATGAAGTGATTCATAATAGGCGGATTCGGCAACAATACCTGTTTCGGTCATCGTTTCATAGGCCAATTCCACTCCTGACTTTACAAAAGCTACCAATAACGTTCCATGATCAAAGAATTCCTGCTCAGCGATCGGTTGTGTGGTAATGGTCGTTTTTTCAAAAGCTGTTTCACCCGTTGCACCGCGCCATGTATGTAATTCCTTGTCTCCATTTTTCCAGTCGATCATCATGCGTTCAGAAAATGCGCCGCTCATAATGTCA
>CAIYQV010000020.1 GCA_903928365.1 uncultured Flavobacteriia bacterium | reverse complement strand
TCCTTCGGATAAAGCGTTCTATGCTTTTACGGTTAAGGCACCTTCAAAATACAAGGTGGTCAGTAATGGAGCATTCAACGGATTCAAAGAGATAGGTAATGGTTTCAATGAATGGTCATATAGCTCATCCACACCATTGCCTTCTAAAGTGGCAGTTGTTGGGATTGCAGCCATGGAGTGGAAGGAAATTGCAACGATAGATAGTGTAATGATCACAAGTGCTGTTTACCCTCAAAATAGCGTCAAAAGTTTGAAAGATCTGGATGCAGCACCGGAAATACTGAAGTTCTTTAGCACCTATTTGGCACCCTATGAGTTCGAGAAATTAATGAATGTACAATCTACTACAAGGTATGGAGGGATGGAGAACGCCGGGTGTATCTTTTACGATGAAAATGCACTCAATGGAAAGGGGACTGCCGAAGCCTTAGTAGCTCACGAAATTGCACACCAATGGTTTGGTAATTCAGTAACAGAAACCGATTGGGAACACGTCTGGCTTAGTGAAGGATTCGCAACATATATGACCAATATGTATCTGGAAAAGAAATTCGGAGTTAAACGGTTCAAGAATCAGTTACGCATGGATAGGGAAGAAGTGATTTCGTTTTATCGTAAATATGATCATCCGTTGGTAGATACCAAGTATTCAGATCCCAATCGTTTGTTGAATCCGAATTCCTATCAAAAAGGAAGCTGGGTACTTCATATGTTGAGGTGTAAATTGGGAGATTCTTTGTTTCAACAAGGATTGAAGGATTATTATCAGGCATTTCGATTGGGCAATGCGGATTCGGAAGACTTCAAAAATGCGATGGAAGTCAGTACCGGTATGGAATTGGGCTCCTTTTTTGAAAATTGGCTCTACAAGAAGGGACATCCTGTTTTAAAAACGGTCTTAGATCAAAGTGAGGGTAAGAAATTATTTATTGTTCGTCAGACGCAGGAAGAGGTATTTGATTTTTCGCTAAAAGTTCAGTTTGAGCTTGAGAATGGTGAATTCAAGACAGAGGTATTTAATGTGAACGAAATAGAGGAGATTCTGACGCTACCAAGCTATGGTCAAAAGGTGTTTTCTTACAAATTGGATCCTGAATGTGAACTTCTGTTCGAAGAGATCAATTAAAACTCAAGCTTAATAATCGTTCCGGCTTTGTCTGAATCGATCTCAAGTTTACCATCTATTTGGTCAGTGAGACTTTCAATCAGTTCGAAACCTGTTCCGTGTTCGAAATAATTCGATGGCAAGCCTTTGCCGTTATCGCTAATTTCAATACAGCAAGCCTTTTCTTCGGTTTTCCCTAATTTAATGGTCAGCACATTGTCTGTTGATTTTTCAAACGCATACTTAAAGCTGTTTGTTAGAATCTCATTAACGATCAAAGAACACGGGATGGCTTTTGATATCGCAATATTCACTTCGTCAAAAAAAGATTCAACTTTCACATTTTTTTCTGAACCATAGGTATGATTCATGTTTGAAAGTAGCGTTTGAAGGAAGTCCCCAAAATTTACCTGATCGTAATTCTTTGATTGGTAAACAGTGCTCTGGAGCGTGGCAAGGGAAAAGGATTTTGACAGAATATTTTCAAAAAGCTCTTTGTGGTAATCATCTTTTGCTTTACTCATTTCACCGCGGATCAATGCGGTCATGATGGCAAGGTTGTTTTTTACCCGATGATTGATCTCTGCTATGAGCGTTGTCTTTTCAGACACCATTAGTTCCAGCTGATCGCGGTAGTTGTTTTTTTCTTTCGTTTCAAGTGTGAGAGTGAGAAGTTGTGTCAATGCAATAGCAAAATGCTGTTCATCACTGGTCCATTCCCGCGTGTCTTTTGTGTTTTCAAAGCAGATAATGCCCTTCATTTTACCAGCAGAGAGAATTGGAACCTCCATCATTGAATAGATTTCCAATGGTTTTAAATACGGTTCTACTAATTCTCTATTGAATAGCTCTTTTTGTGCTTCAACAGAAATAATGATTTCATTCCGTTGAATATGACGGAAGTAGATAGGAAAAAAATCACTCGAAAGATCTTCTTCGATAAAGTATTCGTCCCGAAGTTTGTCGTATGCACACAGAGATATGAGTTTACTCTCCTCCCTGTTCATTAACCAGGCATTTACACGCTGAATTTTTAGAAATTGTGAACCGCTGTAAAGGATTTTTTTAGCCATTTCAAGGTCATTTCCCTGATAGATATGAGGGCTTTTGGATAAACCTTCAATGACTTCCAGAAATACGGATGAACGGTTAAATGGCATTTTTCAGTAAAAAATGAATAGGATGCAAGATATAAAAAATCTGCGTACATAACAAATTATCATTTGGATTTACTCCAGGCATAATAGATGAATGGGAACGTGTCTTCAGGTAAAGGCAAATGTGCTCGCATATTTTCAGTGTTCATAAGAAATAAGGCCTTCACGATCCATTGGGTGTTGTGGTGATATAATTGATAAGGTAATTTGCTCAACCTAGAGGAAAAAATGTATCGTTTAATCGTTTTGCTTGGAAAGCTTTCATCTAATTTTCCAATCGTGAAAAATGATCTTTCTGGAATATGTGAGTAGAGTTGATATTTCCCTTGATCAGGTCGATTGATCCAGTTTCGGTGACCAAAAGTATGGTAGCCAGGTGCTTTTAGAATAGAAACGGGATCAAGAGCAAATTCAAATCGTTCTATTTTGTTCGGAAGCAATGTGTCGGTAAATGCGCTAAAACGTTTGTTTCCGAGTACTGACGGCCCGCCAAAACTGTAGATTCCGCCAATGGTATAACCTTTTTGTACGAGGCTCAATCCTGTCAATACGGCCATGGCGCCACCAAGGCTATGACCTGCTATCCAAATTGGTTTTTCCTTAGCTTGTAATTCTTGAAGTTTGGAGATTATGTCGCCTTCGATAAGCTTAAAGCTTTTATAGAATCCTTTATGAACACGTGCGTTACCAAAATCAGCATCTGTTTTTGTCTTTAACGCGTTGAAATCAGTGCCAATCCATTCAGCAAATCGATTGTTTCGGATGTCGTCTGTGCCTCTGAAAATGATTATTACATAGGTAGGGGTGGAGACCATCATGCATTCCGGATCTTGTCCGTGAACAATATGTCCGGTAAATGCCCCAGTTGTATCTAAAACCGATCTCTCGATGAATTCCCATTTTACCTGCTCTGCGATTTGATCGTAATCGTAAAAATGGTTGAATCGAGCCTCAAAAGACTGAAGGAAGTTTGTATCTGTTACGCGTGGGTGAATTTTTAACTCATCTGTGCTAATCAGATCAGGGGGTAATTCCCCGTGGTTCTGTTGCATACGGATTTGAAGATCGAGTCTTTCAGGATAAAGTGTTTCGCTAAATTTAGAAAGAAGGTAGGCATTGGTGAGATTGACCGGAGACGAAAACGGTTCGAAAAACCTCATGCATCCGATTTCCCTTTGTTGAGGGGCGAATCTAAATAACGTGTCCATCGTATGTTGGCCAACAACTATATGGCTATTCAGCAGAAAAAGAAACGATAAACAAAAAAGCGATTGGATACTGAAAGAGGTTCTATTTCGCATTGACATCCAACAACATTAACTTCACATCTACGCGACGGTTCTTTTGACGATCAGCATTGGATTTCTCAGGATACACCAGTGGATCACGGTTGGACATTCCCACGTATTGCATTCGGTGTTTTGCAATTCCTCGCTTATTTAATTCCCTGTAAACTGCTTTCGCCCGATTTTTAGAAATCCGATCATTGTTACCGCAGCAAACATGACCTCGAATCACGACAGTTAGATTGGGATTCTCTTTAAGGTATTTAAACAATCGTTCAATCTCCGGATAGCTGTCAGCCTGTATTTTTGATTTCCCTTCAATAAACTTGATATTCAATAAATAAGGAACGTTGTATTTCGGTTTCGCATTAGGGTCTTTAGAATTGTTCCAGATGGCGACTTCCTCTATTTTATTGTTTTCAGCAATGGCAATTTTCTGTAATTCGATCAAAGAGTCTTTAGATAGTTCCGAGAAAACGGCATAACGGATATCTATTTTACGCATTTCTTTTTTAGGATCTTCTTTCGGCTTTAACTCAAGAATTCGAGTTCCGGTGTAGACTCCTTTGGTAGAAACGACTCCAATGTCAATAAGTGCTTTCTTCAATCGTTTCGCACATAAACTATCTACTTGAGGGTCTGTACTTGCGGAATCCTTGTAAACGTAAAAGGATTTTAAAATCAGATCTCCTTTTAGGTAAGATGTTTCCAGTTTGTGTAGCTGACGATTTGAGGAAAAAGTTAATTCTGTACTGTTCTCTTTAAAATACAGCGTCTTAAGGGTCGATTGCGACCATGAGTTTAGCTGTATCAGGCAAAAGGCAATGTATGCGAATATCTTTCTCAAATAGTACGGATTAACGCGATGTGAAATTAAAAAAAAAAGACGCCCTGTAAAAGGACGTCTTTTGAATTTGTTCACTACCCGTTGTTATTTGTACGAATTCAGGTCACTTCCTCCGTTGACAACAATGGTCTTTACA
The DNA here is from genome assembly GCA_903928365.1 of uncultured Flavobacteriia bacterium. GTDB lineage: Bacteria > Bacteroidota > Bacteroidia > Flavobacteriales_D > Crocinitomicaceae > M0103. Next base: position 6,688 of record CAIYQV010000020.1, on the reverse strand, counting down.
ACACCTGAAAATGCTGCTTCACCCATGTTAATGGAAACCTTGTGAGGGAAAAGAATGCCGTTTACTTCTTTGAAATCACCAAACTCAGCTGATGTTTCAACTGTTTCTTCTCCTTCCTTGCGGATTGAATTGGAACGCACTTTCATAAAACTTTTCGTGTCGAAATAGTCATAAGTCTCAGCGCTACCATCGTTTATTTTCAAAACATATGCATCCCCTTTTTCCAGACTTTCGATTCCAACAAGTTCAAAACTCATTCCACTTGTCGCATAATTCATCTCAGGGAATAAACCAACTGATTTGTTTTTTGCAGCGATCTCTTCTGCGGTAAGTTCTTTTTTACCAGTTTGCATGCTTGAAGATCCACCTGCTTTACCATCAAAATAGGATTTCTGGAATACCATTCCTTGTCCTTCAAGCTTTTGCCCTTCCAAGTTCGGAGCAACCCAAAGATCTGTTGAACTAAGCGGGAAAGGAATTTGTGCCAAACTCAACTCTGTTTTCTTTTCAACAGATTTAACTTTTTTCAATTTTTTGGCTGCTGCCTTTTTAGATGTCGTTTTCGTCACTGCCAAAATATAGTTGTCGATCAACTGTTCTTTGGTGATGTCTGCCTTTTTGGTTTCTTTCACAGGTTCTCCAAAGGCATCAAGGAACTCGATCTTTCCATCATCGTCAAATTGCTTGAGTTTTTCCAAAACATCTTCATTTCCAACTACAACGATGTTGCAATTCTTGGAAGTGAAATACGTTTGTGCCATCAAGAGAATGTCTTCTTTGGAAACAGCCTCCAATCTCTTCAAATAGGACTGATAATAATCCTTGTTCAGGTTATTACGAATGATGTTCAACGCAAATCGTGCAATGGTTTGAGGTCGCTCAAGTGAACGTGCAAAACCACCTGCCATAGAAGACTTGGTCAAATTCAATTCATCATCTTTTACATAGTCATTGGTGATTCTGTCAAGTTCGAAAAGAATCTGAGCAATTGCTGAATCTGTCACCTCATTGCGGAAATTACCACCAATAGATAACCAGGATCCATCTTCAGTAATGTTCAAAGAAGAGTAACATCCATAAGTGTACGCTTTATCCTCACGTAGATTTTGCATCAGTCGCGTTCCAAAACCACCGCCACCGAAGATTCCGTTCAATACGGTCAGAGGAAGTTGATTTTTATCTCCTGTGCGCATTTTTACAGGAAAAGACACCTGGATCACAGATTGAACTGCTCCCGGTTTCTTGACGAAGATGACACGATTTCCTTTATTGAATTGCCCGTCACCCAAAGTTGTTTTGAATGCATCATTTCCAGTCCATTTGGCAAAATACTGCTCTGCAATTTTCTGAGCTTGGATTTTGGTGATGTCTCCAACAAAGACCAAGTAACTTCCTTTCGGAGTAAAAGTTTCCTTATAATAGTCTAATACGTCATTTCGAGTGATGGAAGCAAGTGATGCTTCTGTCATCACGTCGCCATACGGATGTCCAGGGAAATTTACTTTTTTCTCAGAATTGTCAGCCATTGTGCCCGGATCCGATTTAGCCGAAAGTAGAGCAGATTCATTTTGCTTTTTGATTCGGTCAAACTCAGATTGAGGGAAATTAGCATTGTAAAGCACATCTGAAAACAGTTCAAGACCTTTGTCTAGGTGCTTTGTGAGACACGATAGCGAAATAGAGTTGTCTGATGCATCCAAAGATGCGCCGATGTAATCTTTTTCACCGTCCAATTGATCCTTGCTGCGGTTCGTAGTACCTGAAAGAATCAAGGAACCGGCCATATCGGATAGTCCAGCTTTACTGCCTTCAACACGCGGATCTGAACCCATAACCAGATCGATGGAAACCGTTGGTAACTTATGGTTCTCGGAAAGGATGACAGTGATTCCGTTGGAAGTAGTGAATACTTCCGAATCTTTGATGTTAATGGTCGGAGCTTTCGCTGCCGTAGGACGCACAGAGCGATCCAGCTGACCGAAAACGACTGCCGGTAAAAACAAGCCGGCTAGAATGATGTTCTTTTTCATAACGGTCCGTTTATTTAGTTTCTTTTGGTAAATAATGCAGGATCACACGAGCATCCTGAGTTAAATATTTTTTCGCAACGCGTTGAATATCTTCGCGAGTCACTTTCATGTAAGCTTCAAGTTCAGTGTTCACGCGATTGGTAGCTCCGAAATACACATGATTGTCTGCCAGATTCTCAGCTACACCGGCAATCGTTGAGTTTGAGCTTACAAAGTTGTTTTCGAATTGGTTACGTACCTTTTCGAATTCTTCCTGAGAGATCAGTTCATTCTGAATCTTTTCGATCTGAATATCAAACTCTTTTTGAATATCATCCAGATTAATACCGTTTGCGGCAATGGCAGCAAAAATTCCAACACCTGCATCTTCTAAACCGTAATTGAATGAAAAGGCAAACGTTGCCATTTCCTTTTTCTCAACGATCGTTTTGTTGATGCGTGAACTGGAACCTCCCGAAAGAACTTCATTCATCATAGAAAGGGCATAAGCATCTGCATCTGTCTGCGCCGGGAATTTGTAACCCATAAAAAGTGCAGGCAGCTGGATGTTGTCATAAACGACATCCTTCTTCACTGCAGATAATTTCTCAGTATCCTTGTTTGGACGAGGGATTTCAACTGGCTTGGCAGTGAGTGAGGTAATCAGTCTCTTTGCTCCGGCATCTTTCGAATTAAGGAAGTCCTTTGTGTCAAATTTGCTTTTAGACATTCCATAACGCTTCTCGAAATCAGCATCATTCAAATTCTCAAGATCACGGAACAGATTGATCGCTTGTCCTTTTGGAATGGATGTGAAATATTTGTCGATCCATTTCTTAGTTTGCTCAATGTTTAGATCACCGGCAATCGAAAGTGTTGCGTTAGCAGGCACATAGAACGTTTTGTAGAAATTCACGTAATCTTCCTCCTGCGCTGCATCCAGGTGTTCCATACTTCCGATTGGAACCCAGTTGTAAGGGTGGACGGTGAACATACGGCTGAACATTTCCGTTAAGAAAGACGCGTAAGGCTGGTTATCAACGCGCTGTCTTTTCTCTTCTTTAACAACACTACGTTGTGTTTCGATACCTGTATTGTCAACTTTTGCATGCAAAAGGCGCTCACTTTCCAACCACAGTCCAAGCTCCAATTGATTGGAAGGAAGGATCTCATAGTAATAGGTGCGATCTTGAGAAGTGTTCGCGTTCAGTGCACCTCCATTCTTTTCCACCAATTCGCTGTATTCGCCTCTTGGAATATTTGTTGAACCTTCGAATAACAAATGCTCAAAGAAGTGAGCAAAACCGGTTCTTTGTGGATTTTCATTTTTTGAACCGACATGGTAAAGTATGGATACCGCAACGATTGGTGTGGCGTGCTCCTCATGCAGGATCACATGCAACCCGTTGGGCAGGTCATACTCCACGAATTCGATCTTCTTCTGTGCACGGCTGGCAAATGCTGAACAAAGCAATGCGCCGGATAGGATGATTTTCTTCATTGAAAAGTAGATTATTTATCGGATGCAAATAAACTCACAATTTTCAAAACAAATACCTCAACATGATATGCGGTGGGAAAAGATTCTCAAAAGGTCTTTTATCCATATGACTTGTAGCATTAAGATGCGGTTTGGTCCGAAAATTGCCTACCTTCGCCAAGATGAAAAAATGCGCCTGGATCTTATTGTTATTGCCGTTTTGTTCGCATGCACAAAAGGTAGTTCCATTTATAGATTTCAATTACTATTTCCGGACGTTTGAAAATGACAACTTTCGTCAGCTTGAATTTCAGCGAATCAAAGAATACAAAGCAGGCGATGATTTGGTGGCTTACATCGATACAAGGGGGAATCTAAGGGTCTGGGACGGCCAGAATCGTCAGGATATTTCCAATATGAATGTCGAGTATCAGGTTTCTGATCACTTGATGGCTTACAGTATCGGTCAGACCCTAAATGTTTGGGATGAGGGTAAGTTAAAAACACTCACTTATTTTGCTTCTAAGTATGTCGTAAAAGACAGTTTAGTGATCTTTCAGGATACACGCTTCAATACGGTGAATGCCTATTGGAATAAGCAGGTCATTGAGTTGTATCGTTTAACGGGTGATTTGTATATGCCTGAGGTGATTGGTGAAAACATTGTTGCTTTCAAAGACAACGGTAACTTCTACAAGATTTTCTGGCGTGGACAGATCTATGATATTGGAGTTTGGAATGGAAGTATCGATTTTCAGGCGGGAACTGATATTATATGTTTTAATGATCCAACAACCCGAACATTTGCTGTTTTCGAACAGGGCAATTTTGTGGATGTGGAATCTTTCTGGATGAAGAAATACAAAGCGGGAAGGGGATTTATCGCATACGAAGACTTGAACGGGAACTTAAAAGTATATCAGGCTGGGGAGAATGAGGTGCTTTCAAATTTTTCAGCCACCTTTTGGGAAGTAAAGGATGATCTGTTGGTCTGGGGTGAGAATTCGTATGTCTACGCTTTACAAAATGCACAAAAGATTCAGGTCTGCAGCTTTACACCTAAAGATTACCTGCTTAAAAACAATGTGTTTGCATTCAGAAATATCCTGGGTGGAGTAAGTGCGCTCATGAATGGGAAGGTATATGATGTTTCTAATCAGGTAGACAGTGAATATGAAATTTATGGAAATGTACTTTTGGTGAAGTTGTTCAATCGCTCATTCATTGTTTTCAAAGACGGTAAAGAGTACCGGTCCTGACAGGTAAAATTCTGTTAAGAAATATTCTCCTAATTTGGTATCTGAATAGCTATCCGATTCCACTTATCTGAGTTATCTTTACAGCCCAAATAAACAAACAACAACACTATGAATAGCTGGTTTACCGTTAAGGTGAAATACACAAAGCAACTGGAAAACGGAACATTTAAACGTGTTTCAGAGCCATATCTTTTGGCGGCAATGACTTTTACAGATGCTGAAGCAAGAATCTATGAAGAATTAGGTTCCGTCATTCGCGGAGAATTCAACGTCGTTGGGATTACCCGTACGGAGTTGCACGATATTTTTGCTTACGACGATGCGGATGTCTGGTACAAAGTAAAAGTAACCTATGAAGCCGAGGGTGATGAAGAGGAAAAGAAGAAAAAGATCAGTCAGAATTTTCTTGTATCAGCTCACTCAGTAAAGGATGCGTATGATCGAATTAAAGAATCACTCTCTACATTGATGGTCGATTTTCAGATTCCTTCCATTACGGTTTCTCCTATCGTTGAGATCTTTCCTTTTCATGAAAATCTGGATCGTGAGATCGAACGTAAACCTATACAAGTTGAGGAGGAGGAATCTACTCCAAAAGGAAAAGTGTTTTCAGCACCAGGCAGTGACATAGAGGATGAAGAAGACCTTCTTGAAGAGGAGGATAGCGAACTGGAAGACGAATATACAGACGAGGAATAAGAAATGGAGGAATTTATCCGGCAGATGCGCGATGATCATCGTGAATTTGACAAAGGGAACCTGGAAGGGTATTTTGGAAACGAGCCATTCGACCTGTTTACACAATGGTATTCGGATGCGTTCATTTCACAGCCTGAACCCAATGCCTTTGTGCTGTCTACTTCCGGGCTGAATAATTTTCCTAGTTCAAGAATCCTTTATCTGAAGGAACTTCTAGATAAGAAATTCATTTTTTATACCAATTATAATAGTCACAAAGGCAAAGATCTTTTATCCAATCCAAAGGCTTCGATGCTGTTTTTCTGGCCTGGATTACAACGTCAGGTACGGGTAGATGGTACAGTCACCAAAGTCGCTGATCAATTGAGTGATGAATATTTTAATTCGCGCCCAAGAGGGAGTCAGATAGGTGCATGGGCTTCGAGCCAGTCTGAGTTTTTGAATGATCGTGCTGACCTGGAAAAAAAGGTGGAATTTTTTGCCAAGAAATTTCCTAAAGAGGTTCCTAGACCACCCCATTGGGGCGGTTATGAATTGACACCCTTATTAGTGGAGTTTTGGCAAGGGCGACCATCACGCTTGCATGACCGTATTATCTATGAATGGTATGGAAATGAATGGAATGTATATAGAAAGAATCCATAAATATGTTTGAAATTAGACCACATGTTTTTAGTCTGAAAAACGGCATTCGTGTGGTGTATTTGCATGCGTCTTCACAAGTTTCCCATCTTGGGGTGACACTCCTGGCAGGTTCACGTTTCGAGAAAAGGGGAGAAGAAGGATTGGCCCATTTCTTAGAACATTGCATTTTCAAAGGCACACACAAACGTAAAGCATTTCATATCCTTTCCCGACTTGATTCAGTAGGTGGCGAACTGAACGCTTACACAGCAAAAGAAGAAATGTGTGTGTATGCATCATTTACCCAGGAACATGTAGAACGAGCTTCGGAACTGCTGGCTGATCTGGTTCTTAATTCAACCTTTCCGGTGAAGGAGATCAATAAGGAGAAAGAGATCATTATAGATGAGATCAATTCGTACCTGGATAGCCCATCCGACAAGATCTTTGATGATTTTGAGGCGTACCTTTTTAAAGGTCATTCGCTCGGAAATAATATTCTTGGTACGCAGGAGACCGTTCGATCGTTCACGAAGGAAGATTTACTTGGTTTTGTAAAAAGAAGCTTTACATCGGATAACATGGTTATCTCCTTTGTGGGTGACATGGAGCTCAGT